>JAUXGY010000097.1 GCA_030621805.1 Kiritimatiellales bacterium
AGGACCGTGCATCCCACCCATTTTTTCAAGGGTGCCGTCCGCGCGCTTCAAGTACGGAGGATTGTGTCCTGCATTCGTATAACGAAGTTCGCCTGTACGGACATTCAGTACGGCCGCCAATACCGTAACGAACATACAGGCAGGATTATCTTTGCTCAGCTCTTCATTTACACGGGTCATCACACTCGATGGAGAGGGATCGTCCATGATTCTGGATTTGATCAATGTTTTTGACACGGCCATGAAAAGTGCGGCCGGCACCCCTTTATCCGAGACATCGGCAATGCAAAAGAAAAAGTTATCGTCATCAATAAAGCAGTAATCAAAGAAGTCGCCGCCGACTTCACGTGCGGGTTGCAAGGTTGCATAAACCGCGATCTCTGGCCGACCTGGCATGGCAGGATACAACAAGGGAAGCATACTCATCTGAATATCGCGCCCGACATTCAGCTCGCCCTCCATGCGTTCGTTGGAGCGCATGGTCTCCTTTAAGTTGGCCACGGATTGGTTAAGCTCCGACTCCATTTTCTGGAAAGCGACAGCCAAGGTTCCAACCTCATCAGGGTGTCGGGCGATCTCGGCAACATCTTTCGAAAAATGGAACGGATCGGACTGGGCAAAGTCATGAAGGGAAAGCTCCTTCGAACAGCGGGTTAGTTTATTCAATGGGTTTGTTATGGATTTCGCGAAAAACACCGCCAGAGCAATAATGCCTATAATCAGGATGAAAAAGGAAATCAAGATCCGGTTTCTCAACACCGTAACTTTATAAAAAGCCTCTTCTTTGTCTATTTCGCTCATGATGACCCAATGCATATCCGGGATATTGAGCGGCTTGTAGGAGGACAGCACCGGCACGTCCCTATAATCCGGGAATATTTTCGTATCAACCTCTCCTCGCAATGCGGCTTCGGTTCCTGCGGTCCTTACTTCCTGAAGACCAATCGTGCTGTTGAGATTCTTGATCTCATGGATCGTTTCCGCCGGAAACCCAAGCCCTTCGATCATCTTGAAATAATTATCCCGATCCTCGATCAAAAAGCGCGACTGGTTCCGAAGCAGGTAGTCCTCGCCAACGATGTATGTTTCGCCACTTGCACCCAATCCAACATTCGACCATTTCTGCTTATTGGTCATAATGGCGTTAATTCGATCAATCGGCATCTGGAAGAGCAATACTCCGACCAGTTCATTCCCCTCAAAGATGGGAGAACTGATGAAAGAGGCCTGATCATTGTAGGAAGGATGATAATTATCGAAATCAACCAATCGAACAAAATCCTTTTCCTCGGCATCCCGTGCGGCGAGAAAGGCCTCGGAAAAGTTGGTCTCCCGGTACGGGCCGGTTAACAGCGAAGTTCCATAGTCAACTTCCTTGAATACGGAATAGACAATGTGCCCGGTCTCTGGATCAACGAGAAAAATATCGTAGAACCCAAACTTTTCCAGATAACTCCGAATGATGGGATGATAGATTCCATGCACCTTGCTATAGGTACTGCCGTCTTCTGCGATATCGAGCTGGTGCTTGGATCCGGCGGGATGGGGACTTGATGAGATGTAAAGATCCTGAAGAATCCGAGTCGTAATATTTTCTGACCAGTATTCTACATCGTGGTCTTCTTTCCCATGGTTTTTATATAGGCGAGGAAGAAATTCGTCCTCGTAGTATGCCCTCAATCTTGTATCGGCATCGGTCATCGCTGCCTGAGAAATATTCAACTCATCATCAATCTTTTGGAAAGCCGATGTGAATGATTTTACCGCATCAATAATCATGCGGTCCTCCGACAGGGTCATGACTTGATCACGAATAATCCGGATATAGTCCTCAACCTGATCCGCCTTCATCTCGCGAACCGCAGTCAACTTATTGAACGACTCCTCCTCCAAGGAGACCTTCGCCGATCTATAGCCGATCAAGCCCGAGATGCCCGCCGCAAGAACTCCAACAAAGGAGAGGATGAGCAGTAACTTTATTTTAATCGACATAGTATTCCCCTGATTGATTTAGCTACTTTTAGATTCTATTCCCCTGCTAACCTGCACTTTCCTGATCACCCGTTACGATCAGCAGGGTCACTACATTCTTTCCCGTTTGGCGATGATAAGCCACCTTGTTCATCATGGACCGCACCAAATATATGCCCAACCCGCCCATGGCTCGCTCATCCAGCGCGGCATCTACATCCGGAACATTCTGCCGGAAGGGATTAAAGGGCTTCCCGTCATCCAGAATACTGACCGCCAACCGATTGCCGCAAAGGGCCAGACTAATGCCGATCTCATGTTCGTGTTTGTCATCATAGGCAAACAAAATAATGTTACTGATCAACTCCTCGCACGAGAGGCGAACCTTACGGGCAACATCATCAGCCACATTCAATTGTTTGAGGAACAGGGCGGACTGCTTGCTCACCCTTTCCAGTTCAGCGGTCTGGTTCTTAATCGTCAGTTCAAGGCGAGCAACATCGTCTTCCTGCGGATTCCCCAGAAGCCTCAGCTCTGTGGGTCGGATGAAAAGGTGTAATCCCCCCGTGGCGAGGGCGACACCAATGACGGCCATGGGGAAAACCACCAGATTCACGGCAAACAATGGGAAACGTGCAAAAATCAAGCTAACCACCAGATTGCCATCGAACATTAAGCTGTCGAACTCATCATTCTTCGCAATCATCCAGAGGAAGAACATGGCATCGAGAACAATCATGCCGGTAAAGACAATGCGGATAAACGTCATGATATCGAAGGAGTGGAGGCATGTCCCCACGTAGACCGCCGTGGCGATGTATAATCCAATCACAAAGAGTTGCCGCAGATGATTGGCATTCAGTTGTGCCGTACTCTGCCGTTCCACTCCTGCCCGTTTAATCAGGCGATTAAACACCGTGATCAGGTAAGTGATCGCGACAAGGCTGAGTACCTTCACAATGGCGATCTGAACGGGCTCCGAAAATTCGCCCGTGGCTACCGCTGCGTTCAGCTTGTAGAAATCCTTGAAAAAGCTCCGGAGAATCACCAATGCAATGAGCTCAAATTGCAGGCAGGCGGATTGCAAGGCACTTCTTGGAATAGCCGTAAGCAACTCGAACATTTCCTGGAGAAGAATGATGCCAAAGGGAATGGCAAGTTTGGAGAGGGCTTTGACCAGGAAGGCATCCAGATCGGTTAGCGGACTAATCTCCGTGGCCAGCATGATCAGGCTGCCTAAATAGAAAAGAATGGCAACCGCCACGAAAAGCGGCTTCGTACGCTCTTCTATCTTTTCCAGACGATCCGCAAATCCTCGAAGTAACTTAAAGACTGACTGCACAACTTTACTCCCATTTTTCCTAATCTGCTCTCCACAACTCCCGCGAAGACGTGACTCTGAACACAACGAAACACGCCTAAAAACGGTCAACAATCAATCGAGTTACTTAGATTGGTTATCGTATAAGCCAATTACGAAGGTACGAGATAAAACAGTGTGAATCGAGAGGAAAATCGGAAGGAAAGAGCGCAGGCTACGGCATCCAAGTCTAGCATTCTTCTTCGTGGCAGACGGTGTAGAGCCCGTTGAGCAATGACTCGAAGCGCGGGTCACCATGAAGCTTGGCGAGATCCGAATCGCCCTTAATCCAGTCATAGTCCTCGTACCCTTCTACATCCGGTTTTTTCTGTCTAAACTTCCTGACGGATTTTCTCTACCCACCCTTTTACCGGCACCTACCACCAGCACATCCGACTCCTCTATCACCGGAAGCCCACAAGATTCTTCTGCGAATGGTCTCTGTGTCATTCGCCCCTCAAACGTATACACTCAGGATATGCGGTGCGACTCGGTTTCGACCCAGTGGATGGCTCGCTGCATAAGTTCGGTTCCACTCCGCAACTGGAGCTTATCCTTGATGTGTGCCCGGTAGGTCTCAATGGTTTTGACACTGAGATTGAGTTGCTCTGCAATTTCGCGTGTGGAGTTTCCGCGTCCAATCAGCTCGAACACCTCCAGCTCCCGCAGACTCAGGGTTTCGGTGCCGGTTCGGGTGTCCTCTCCGTTACTGCGAAATGCCATCTTGAGCATCTGCGAGGACATAAACTTGCTCACATAGATTTCGCCTTCGAGTACTTTTTCGATGGCCTGGATCAATGTATTCGAGGCGGCCTGCTTCATCACATAACCACTGGCACCGGCGCGCAAGGCGTGTTCCGCATAGAGGGCCTCATCGTGCATCGACAGCACCAGCATGGGAATCTGCAAGCCAAGGTCATCGACCAGCTTGATGAGCTCCAGCCCATTGGAGTCCTCCAAAGAGATATCAACCAGAATCACATCCGGCCCCAGGGTCTTGAGCGCCTCCAACGCCTCCGAAACACTGCCGGCTTCCCCACAGACTTCGAGTCCCTCTTCCTGCTCAATCAGTTTAATCAATCCCTGCCGAACAATCGGGTGGTCGTCCACCAAGTAGACCTGTTTCTTTGACGGTTTCGAGACCTTGTTGTTTTTTGCTGTTGCCATATTGCTATACCTTCGTTGCCAACGATTCATCGATTTCCAATCGGCAGACCACTTGGGTTCCCCCCTGCGGACTCGTACCAATATGCAACACGCCGCCAATGGCTGCCGCACGGTATTCCATGGTTTTCAACCCAATCCCAACAACATCCTCTTCGGGCTGAATCCAACGGCCATCATCCACTATATTGAGTTGCGACATACCATTTATTTCGGAAACAATAATATCGATTCGGCTCGCCTCAGCATGCCGAATCGCATTGTTCACCGCCTCTTGCGCAATGCGGTATAGATGTGTTTCCACCGCCACATCAGGAAACTCAAGGGAATCGTCGAGATGGATTTCGCAGATCACATCACAGGTCGCGGTCGTATTTCGTGCAAGATCACGCAGCGATTTGTACAGTCCATGTTGCACAATTTCAGACGGCATCAGCCCGCGGGAGATTTGTCGAATCTGATTACTGGCTTCATCGGCCAACTCAGAAATCTGGGAAGCATCGCCACTTCCAGTGTGCCCATCCTTTTCTAAAACATTCGACAAGGATCGACTCAGCAGGCTCATCCCAGTGAGCGTCTGCCCAATAGAGTCGTGAAGATCCTGCCCAATTCTTCTTCGCTCACGCGCAGTGACTTCCGCAAAATCCTCCATGCGCTGTCGCGGTGACACATCGCAAATTCCATACAACGTGCATTTATCCGCCGCGGAAAACTTTTTAATTTCCACCTCCCGTATGGAACCGTCCAAACAGGTAAAAACACAGCCTAGAATCGATTCGTTAGTATCGGCGGTACAGGCCTGCAGCACCTCGAAGTCCGACTCCTTGAACAGCTCCTGTACATTTATTCCAACCAGATCTTCGGCGGCATGGCCAAAAGATTCTGGAACACGGGAAGTAACCGAACGGATCGCATGTGTAGCATCCACAAGGATTAAGCACATGCGTTCCTCTGCCAGTGCGCATACACACGGTTGCTCCGCCACATCTGGGTTTGAAGGAGGGGTGGTCACCTGCATGCATGCAAAACGCCACTTTCCCTTTTTACGCTCATACGGAAGAACATAGATATACTTTCGCCGACCCTCTCCGAAGGAAAGGGTCATCGAAACGGCAGATCGGGTACGGATGGCATCGTGTAAAACCGGGTTCTCGGCAATGCGGGAAGGGGTTTCCATGAACTGAAATAGATCCTCATCGATTTCATCAGGTCGGCATGCCCTGAAATGATGGTGAAACTTGAATTTTTCATCCACGACACAGAAAATCAAGGCCAACACCCCGTCGGGCGGTGATGCCACTATAGTCTCCTTATGCGTTATACCGAACAATACACTCTCCAAACAACACCCGTTTTCAATAGTAAACAACCCGCATAATTCAAGCCAGTTTACGGTTGAACCCCCCAACCGTCAAGGATACCGCATCCCTTTTGCCACCCTTTATATATTCAGAGATACTCTCTTCTTTGCGTTCCTTCGCGGCTCATTCCTCCTTTTTCCGAATCTAACGATAGACGGGAGAACCTATTTGCCATTTTTCTTCCAATTAAACTAATTCATGATCATTCTATTCATGTATTTTAAAAAAGACAGGAATTTTACTATGAAACAACTCATCACCCCTTTTATGTGCCATATCTTCGTTTGCACCAAATCACGAAATGGCGAAAAAAAATCCTGTGGTGACGAAGGAACGCCCACGATCAAAGCTTTGATTAAAACCGAAATTAAGAATCGGGGATGGAAAGGTTGTGTTCGTGTATCTGACTCGGGCTGCCTCGGTCTTTGCGCAGAGGGTCCCAACCTTGTGATCTATCCACAAAAAATATGGCTCGCTTCCGTCTCCCCCAACGACCTGCCCGAAATCATCCGAATCGTAGAAGAGATCGTGGAACCTGAAACTTGAAAAATTTAACTTCTCTGATCGTACTCAAACAAAGGGAATCACGCGTCAATGGCCACGCTTGTCCGGTGCAAAAAAGATAAATTCCAGCGTATACCCATTTGGATCTAGAAAATACAGGCTTCCGCCATCCCACCGCTCGTAGGCCTCTTTAACGATTTTCACATCGAGGCCCTTCAACCGCTCTTGAAAATCATAAACGGCCT
>JAUXGY010000240.1 GCA_030621805.1 Kiritimatiellales bacterium
TCTGGTGAAAGAGGTGGTGGGGATTTTGCTAAAGATGAATGATGAAATATGAAAGATGAGCTGGGGTGGAGCTGCGATCCATGATCGCGGAAGTCAGAAGACAGAGGTCGTAGAAGCGTACGCCCTCGTCGCTTGTTTTAGGTGAAAAAGTTTTACAACCGTTCCCTATGGTCACTAGAGGAGCCCGTTCCGGGCTGAGGGGTAGAGAGTTTTAAGGACTAAACGATGCTGTTCTTGAACAGCGCCCCTGCGAGGGGCAGACAAGGTCGAGGTTAATAAAGGTACGATTCAGGCTTGATATTAAATCTGAAAGTATAATATTCCAAATATGAATTCATTTATCAATCGAGAGCGGGAGCTGGCGACACTGGAGCGGTTGCATGCGCATCCGGAAAGTCGGATGATGGTTCTTTATGGCCGAAGGCGCCTTGGAAAAACAACGCTGTTGCGCGAGTTTGCAAAAGGCAAGAAGTGTGTTTACTACATGGCGGATCAGGCGGGCGAGGTGTCGCAACGCAATGCTCTCGCCCGGGTCATGGCAAGCGCATTGAATGAGCCGTTGCTTGAACAAGTGCAATATGCAGAGTGGTATGACCTGTTTGCCGCGTTTGATCGAGTGCGTTCCCCCAAGCAGAAAGTGGTTTTGATGCTGGATGAGTATCAGTATCTCTGCAAGACGCAGCGGGCATTTTCGTCGTATCTGCAGAAGTGGTGGGATGAACATTGGAAAGACGGGAACCTGTTTCTTCTTCTCTGCGGGTCGTTGACGTCGATGATGTATCGCGAAACGCTGGCGCATTCCTCGCCGCTTTATGGTCGCTCCAGCGGGCAGATTTTACTTCGTCCGCTTGCATATGGTCATATTCCTTCGTTCTTGAAGGAGCCTACCGAGAAAAATTGTGTTGAACGATATGCGCTTTGCGGCGGAATCCCCCGCTATTTGGAACTTTTTTCGGATATTGCGCATTTTGACTCGGCGTTGGTCGAGGGGGTCTTGAATCCGGATGCTCCGCTTCATAACGAAGCGCGATATCTCCTTCAGGATGAGATTGATGTCCCCAATGTTTGTTGGAGCCTCTTGGAGGCCATCGCATCGGGAGCCACGCGGATTTCGGAATTGGCCTCTCGTTTGGCTCAACCCGCCAACTCTCTGACCCGCTATCTTTCATTGCTTCGTGATCTTTCGATTGTGGAGCGCGAGGTGCCTGTGTCCGAAAAGAATCCCGCAAAGTCGAAGCGGGGTGTCTACGCGATAAAAGACCCTTTCCTGCGGCTTTGGTTTGGTTCTGTTTATCCCTACGAGAGCTTTTTTGAAATCGGGGATAGAAAAGTTGCGTTGGAAAAGCTTCGTCCGCAGCTGAACCATCATATCGCGCACGCCTATGAGGGGTTGTGTCGCGAGTATATAATGGGGACATTGGATTCTACGTCGGAAACGATCCGGGTGGGGCGTCAATGGGGTGCCCATTATGAAATCGATGTGGCCGGGGTAGATGCCCAAAGTCGGTTTACGATGCTGGGCGAATGCAAGTGGTCGCGCAGCAAGGTTGGGCTTTCCGTATTGCGCCATCTACAGGAGGTTGCGGAAAAAGAGGCCCTGGTGCTTTCGCCAGCGATTCAATGGATCTTGTTCAGCCGAAGTGGTTTCACCAAGGAATTGGAGCAGTTTGCTGCAGAGAACCCAAGTGTTAGGTTGGTCTCTTCGATTTTTAAATAAGGACAACAAGGATTAAGCTGACAGCTGTGAGCTAATAGTTAAAAGCGCTCTCCATGTTCACCACCACATTCTGGCAACGCAATACTCACAGGATCAATTAATTAGGAATAGACCCTTTTACGTCCAGAGAAATGGATTGTTTTTTTGACCATCCGGCTCTAGTTTCGCGGGCATGAAACTGGATCGGAAAGAGCGGGTAACGGAAATCGATGTGCAGCAGATCGCTGATCGGGTCGGGGAGATGTTGCAAACGTATCCTGATTTAAAGCTAGCGTTCCTTTACGGGTCGGCGGTGAACGGAAAAATGCGCCCGGATAGCGATGTGGATATTGCGGTTCTCTTTGATCACCCTCTTGGTGCAGGGCAGAAAATGGCTCTGAGTGCATGTTTTGAAGAGGCCTTGTTAAAAACGATTGATCTGGTGGATTTGTTTTCGTTGAGTGGAACGATCCTCAAGCAGATTCTCTGTGAAGGACGGGTTGTCGTAAAGAAAAACACGGAAGATCTGACCCGGCTGACTCAACGAATGATATATAATCAGGCGGATATGATGCCGTATGTCCGACGCACCTTGCTGGAGAGGCAGGAGAGGTTTATTCATGGATCGTGATGTTGTATTAAACAAGTTGGAAAGTTTGCGGCGCTGTATTTCCCGGGTTCAGGAGAAAACCCCGGATTCTCTGAGCCTGCTGGTCATGGATTATGATTTACAGGATATTATTGCATTAAACTTGGAGCGGGCGATTCAGACCTGTGTGGATATTGGAATGCATATCATTAGTGACTTGGAGATTCCACCGCCGGATCAGATGGCGCAGACGTTTCGAAGCTTATGTTCTGCGGGCGTGCTAGACGAGGCGGTTGCGGAACGGATGGCGAAGGCGGTTGGCTTCCGCAATACCGCCGTTCATGCGTATCAGGAAATCGATTGGGCCATCGTGTATAATATTGTGACGAAGCATTTGGATGATTTTCGGGACTTTTCGCGCCAAATCAGGAACCAGTTCTAGCTCGGTCAGAAGATAGTGATTTGAGTCGGCGGGACGGGCCACGATGGCTTTTAGTCATCCGTTCATGGCCTCGGAGCTGGGGAGCTCTTTTGTTTTGGATCGAGCACTTCGTATGGGCACCGTGCCGTTGGTTTGGGCCGCGAAAGATCCTGCGGCGACATTGGCTGCGTATGCGATGCTGTATGTTCGGGAAGAGGTGATGGCGGAAGGGTTGGTGCGCGATATCCGGAATGTTCGGTTGCTCTCTTGTATCGAGGAACAGAACGCCTGCTTGTGGATGATGTTTTATGTGTTCCTTGCGATGGGTTTTTGCGGCACCTAAAACCCGATGGAGCGATTTTTGAATAAAGGCGCTGAAAACGTTGAAACGCTGGAGTCGTGTAGCTTTCGGATCATGTTATGGCGATGCCGTGGCATATACTCGGGTAGTTCCTCAAGCCTCCGGCCTAAAGCCAATAGTCCAAAGCCTATCTCTTATGCATTTCACAATCATAACCCCCAGTTTCAACCAGCTTGATTATCTCAAGCGGTGCGTGGCATCGGTCAAGGATCAGGCTGACAGCTGTGAGCTTACAGCTAAAAGCGCTCTCCTCGTGCATCACCACATCCAGGATGGCGGTTCGACGGATGGCTCTCGCGAGTTCCTCGCGGAGCATGAAGCTAAGAGCTGTCAGCTGTCAGCTCTTAGCTATTCCTTCAGCTTTGCTAGCGAAGCGGATGAAGGCATGTATGATGCAATTAACAAAGGCATTGAAAATTGCGGTTTAGAGTTTGTAGATGGAGGGTGTCCGTCGGAGCTCGTAGACGCGATGCCCTCACCGCGTGCTCAGACAAGCGACGAGGGCGTCGCTTCTACGAATAAACACGAAGCCTTGAGCCTAGCCCCAAATAACCATTCACGAATAACCAATAACGGAAAAAATGGAATCATCGCTTGGCTCAACTGTGACGAACAGTATCTTCCGGGCACGCTGGAAAAGGGGTCTGTATTTTTTGAAGCGCATCCGGATGTCGATATCCTGTTTGGGGGCATGTTGATGGTGGATGAGTCGGGCGAGCTATTGGCTTGCCGCAAGGCGATGCCAATGCGGAAACGGTTCCTTGAGGCCTCGTATCTCTACAACTATTCCTGTGCCATGTTTATTCGGGAGCCACTGTGGCGCACATTGGACGGGTTCGATACCTCCTTTAAGAATGCGGGGG
>JAUXGY010000163.1 GCA_030621805.1 Kiritimatiellales bacterium
GCTTTTGCGTAGCCGCGTGTCGGACTCCATCTCGACCTCCGCATAGAGCAGCAGCTCCTCGCCCGCCTCGAGCCCGTCGTTGATCTCGATGCGCGACGTATTGTATTTCCCGGTCTGCACCTCCCGCAGCTTCCGGTGGCCGCGCCGAACCACATAGACATAGCGTTGGTCGCCGTCGGAAACCACCGACTGGATTGGCACATGCAGAACCTGAACCAAGCTATCGGTCACAATCTCAACCGTGGCGGACATTCCCGGCTTGAGCGGGGCGTCTGTTCCACCCTCGACCGCAAGCATGATGGTGTAGGTTTTCACGCCCGTACTAAACCAGCCCTGCGAATCCGGCACGGCGCTGACCTTCTCCACCCGGGCATGCAGCAACACGCCCGGCAGTGCGTCAAGTGTCGCCACCGCCTGCTGTCCGACCGACACCTTATCGATCATCGCCTCTGGAATACCCACGCGAATATTCCATGCACTGAGATCAGGAAACGAAAGAATCGGCTGGCGATAATAGACCGTGGTTCCTTCTTCGATGCCCTGATCGGATCCGCGGCGCCCGCCGCCTTTTGGGTAAAAGACCTGCCCGGAAAAATCGGCATAGATGGTGGTGTTTTCAAGTTGCTCTTCGCGAGTCACGAGTTGATTTTGCTCAATCTTTAACCGGGTCTTTCTCGATTCAATCCCCGCCTTTTTGCTCATCACATCCGAAACGATGGTTTTCTTGAGCCGCTCCAAAGCGGATGCGGCATTGGCAACCGCATTCTCCAGTTCCTTGCGCTGCTTCACCGAAGTATATTTCTTAAGGATTTCCAGATCCTTGGTTTTGTTGCGCACCTCGATTTGCTTGCGCTCAACCCCCAGCTTATCGGAATCAAGTTCATCCTTATTGGAAAAACCCTTATCGAAAAGCTCCTGCGTGCCCTCCAGCTCGCTAAGGGCCTTCTTCAGTTCCTGCTCAGCCAGATAGATGTCCGACGACGCCTTGTCGACCATCTGCGTATATTCCACCTCTTCATATTTTTGCAGATCCAATGCGGCCAACTCGACCTTTAGCTTGGCACTCTCCAGATCGGCGGTATTCTTGAGCTTTGCAATTTCCAGCGTCTCTTCGGAAAGCTTCAGGCTCGCTTCGGCCTCGGCCACATCCGATTTCTGATCCAGATAGCGCTCCTGCAATGCACTCGATTCGAGCACCACCAACCGCTGTCCATTCGTCACGTGGGCGCCGTCGTCCACAATCTCGACAATCTTCGCATCGGGATAGGCCTCATTCAGGAGGTCACGGCTACTTTTTGCCTGCAGCTCACCCGCTTGGAGAATGCTCACCACAAGGTCGCCACGCTCCACACGGCAACGGTGCGCGTTGTCCGAATCAATGCGGTCGGCCTCGTTGCCGGGCACGAGGGCCAGCACCACCACGAAGGCCGCGGCGATCCCTGCTCCGATCTTGACGCTACGGCGTTGCCACAGCTGTGCCGCTATTTTCATCCATTTTTTCATACCACATTCCCTTTGGGTCGATTTCAAAACGTTCGATGGCATCCCAGAAACGGAGCCGGTTGATGGTGTAATCCACCAGTGCGACCGTCGCCTCGTTTTTCGAGCTGAGCAGGTCGTCCTTTGCATCCAAGAAATCGCGTTGCAGGGCTTTACCCTGCTGGAGAAGCAACTCTGTATTTTCCACGCGCCGCTCAGAAAGCTTCACGCTCAACAGCCGGTTTTTATACACCGACCGGTTGCGTTCCAGCCTCCGCCACAGGTCGCGTACACTACGCTGGACATCCGACTCGTCCTCTTCAAGGGTGCGACGTTCGCGGTCGAGATTGATTTGTGACACGCGGTAGCGGTTGCGCTTTTCCGTCCAGTCGAACGGCAGATCAAGGGTCACGCCCAAGTTCTGGCTAACGTCCGCCCCGCTCGTGCTCTCAAACTGTTTTTCCACATTGTAGGACACATCCAGATTGGGCAGGAAATTACGCCGTTGGATCTCCACATTACGTTCGCGATCCTCCACCTGTTCGCGCTGAGTCACCAGATCGAGCCGGTTCGAGGCCGCCGAGAGCAACGCCTCGACCAATGTAATTTCCACCGCCACCAGCCCTCGTTCTTCGAGATTTTTTAACTCTTTCGGGTTGGGCTCCACATTCAGATCGATCGGCAGCCCGAGCGTAAACCGGAAATCGTCGAGCGTTGTTTGATAGTCGGTCTGCGCCACCGTCCAGCGGTCTGCCGCATTGAGCTCGCTTTGGCGTGCCTCCGCAGCCTGAAAATCTGCAATGCGGCCCGCTTTGGCAAATGATTCCGACTGCTCACGGTTGGCAATGCTGCTCTCATAGTTCGTGCGCTCGTTCTCCAGCTGGTCGAACGAGCGTAGTGTTGCATAGTACTGTGAGGTAATATCGATCACAAAGTTTTGCTGATACCGCTTAAAGTTGCGAATGGCGTAGACCATGTTGCGCTCGGCCTGGCGCAACGGCTCCTTCGTCACCAACGGGCCAAAGCCATTGAGCAACGGCTGGACAATATTGAACGAGAGCGCGTTGTTCGCACTACTGGCATCCGGGTTGGTAAAAAGTTTGAGCGCATCCTGGCTAAACCCCATGCTCACCCGCGCACCCGTCGCCAGCAGCTTGCTCACCCCCAGGTTGACTCCGGAATTCACCCCATTATCACCAAAGGTTTCCGTGGTGCCATCCTTGAACGAGGTGGACGAACTTTGGGCATAGGCCGATCCACTATAGTTGACGTTGAAATCCTTTTGCACCTCGGTCAGGTTGAGCGCCTCGATAAAAAGCGACTCCTTTTGGGTCTGGTACGAGCGGCTATTGGCCATCGCAATCGCGAGGGTGTCCGAGAGCGAAAGCAACTCCGTCTCCTCCCGTTGTGCATCGTATTCAAGCAAGGCGCGGATCCGCTCCGTCTCCTCTTGATTGATCGTAAAGGGAGCAACCTCTCCCAAGGCATTACGCTGCGACCACGCAATATTCCCATAGGCGGCCCGGTCTGCCCGTTTCTGCGCATAGTTGCCAATCTTCGTGCACGAGGAAGCCAGCGTCATCACGATCAAAAGGATGCCGAACCTGCAATAGTTTGAAAATAGAATCTTCATTGGAAACAAGACGAGAATGCTACGAAAAAGCGGACAACCCAACAACCCTTTATCGGACGAATCGCCCGGATCGTAAAAGATCTTGGTTTCTCGGTGGTCCATTGATATTTTTCAAGGCACATGGAAGGTGTTTAAAAAGGAACCAAAATGAACCTAAAATCCCTGATTGTCCTTGGCTTGATTCTGGGGCTTCTATCCGCGCAAGCCAACGAGCCCCGCCCCAAGATCGGACTGGTGCTCGGTGGTGGCGGCGCTCTGGGCCTGGCACACGTCGGTGTGTTGCAGGAGCTTGAGGAGTTGCAAATCCCGATCGACTACATCGGCGGCACCAGTATGGGTGCGGTGGTGGCGGGGATGTATGCCTCGGGCATGGCACCCGATGAAATTGAACAGCGCTTCCTGGCCCTCAACTGGTGGGACGTGCTCAAAGACCGTTCCTCCTACCAATTCCTCGACTACCGCCGAAAGCTCGACGATAAGCGTTTCATGGGGGTGGAGTTTGGCCTCAAGGAGAGGAAAGTCCTCTATTCCCCCGGCATGGCCTATGGACAAAAACTCAACAACGTACTCGAAACCTTTGCCCTCAATAGCACCGGCATCACCGATTTTGACCAGCTCAACATTCCCTATCGCGCCATCGCCACCGACCTGCCCAGCGGGAAATCGGTCGCCCTCAAGTCGGGCAATCTCGCGCTCGCCATGCGCGCGAGCATGGCTGTGCCCGGCGCATTCACCCCCGTCCGCATGAACGGCATGGTGCTTGTCGACGGCGGCATCCTGAACAATATTCCCGTTGATGTGGTCAAGGAGATGGGAGCCGACATCATCATCGCCGTCGACGTCGGTGCCGCCTCCGCCAATAAAACCGCGCAAGGCGACTTCCGCTCGCTCGGCGAAGTAGTGGGCCGCACCTACGCCTTGATGCAACGTTCCGAACAGGAAAAACAACTGGCCCACGCCGACCTCGTGATTACTCCGGACCTCGCCGATACTTCCGCCACCCAGTTCCACCTCGCCGCATCCATCATCCCCATCGGTCGCGAAGCCACCCAACAGCTCCGCACGCAGCTCAGCACCTATGGCGTTAGCGATACCCTATTCGAGGCCTACCTCAAAAAACAACGCGAACAGCACCGCGAAGAGATCATCCTCAACCAGATCAAGATCACTGGAAACAAAGCGGTTTCTGAAGCCGTCATTCGCGACCGCATCAAAACAACAGAAGGACCGATACGGCAAGATACGGTGCGCGAAGACCTTAACCGCATCCACGGGATGGGCGATTTCCAGACCGTCACCTACAACCTCATCCCCACCAACGGAAACTACGAACTCGAATACAACACGGTCGAAAAATTCTGGGGGCCCACCTACCTCCATTTCGGCACCAAAGTGGAAGTCACCACCGATGCCGCCGCGCTCTGGAGTATCCTGCTCAACTATACCCGCACGCAACTCAACCCCCTCGGTGGCGAAATCCAGATCGATCTTGAAGGGGGCGGACACAAGCGCTATGTCAAAGGCGAATGGTACCAACCCGTCTCTTGGGGCGAGCACGTCTTCCTTGCCCCATCACTTATCTATTCCGGGGAGGATATCGACTTCTATGTCGGGAACACCGATGTTGCTGATATCGAACAGCACCTCGCCTATGGCGCGTTCGATGCTGGTGTCAGCTTTTTTGAGTATGGCGAACTCCGAGTCGGCCTACTTGGGGGCCATGCCAAGGTCGATGGCCATAGCGGATTCATCGCACTCGATGAAATTAGCGACACCGTCGTGGCCGCCACCACCCACCTGCGGCTCGACCAGCTCGACGATCCCATCTTTCCCTCCAAAGGATACCAGCTCAGCATCGACGGCCTGTTCGCATTCGAAGACCTAGGATCGTCCGAAACCTTCAGCACGCTGGAACTAAAAACCCAGCTTCCGTTCACCTTCGGGCCGCATACGATCATTCCCCAGCTGGCTCTTGGGAGCAGTCTTGGAACCGACCTGCCCTTCTACGCGTCGTTCGATGTGGGCGGCCTCGACAGCTTTGC
>JAUXGY010000192.1 GCA_030621805.1 Kiritimatiellales bacterium
TATGGATGCCTCTGGAGGAGAAAACTCATCCCAGGGAATGGTTATAATCTCACTACACATCGGACATATTTTGGCCGTCCCCTCATACCGCCGGGCAAATGACACCGTCTCGTGGCAGACTCTAATGAAAAACCGCTACGCAACAAGTCGATATCCAGCCGACTCAATGTGCGATCCAAAGCCAGCCCTCGGTTTCATATTGATTCAAACCGGAGGAACTGCAAGGGTCTTATCTATGCCAGCAACCTATATCAAAAAGATTCTCGAAGCGACGGTCTACGACGTAGCACACGAAACCCCGATCCAGAAAATGGATTCGATGAGTACAGCTTTAGGCAACACGGTGCTCGTTAAACGCGAGGATTTGCAGCCCGTGCATTCCTTCAAGCTGCGCGGGGCCTACAACAAGATTTCCAACCTTCCAACCGCCCAGCGCAAACACGGTGTGGTGGCAGCTTCGGCAGGAAACCACGCCCAAGGCATTGCCATGGCGGCGCACAAGCTCGGCGTGAAGGCCACCATCATCATGCCGGTCACCACCCCCGCCATTAAGGTGCGGGCCGTCAAAGCCCTCGGCGGAAAGTATGTACGGGTCGAACTACACGGCGACCGCTTCGACGAGGCCAATCGCCATGCCCAGGAACTTGCCCAGCAGCATTCCGCCGTGCTGATCCCTCCTTATGACGACCCCGATGTGATTGCCGGCCAAGGGACGATTGGTATGGAGATTCTTCGCCAATGGTCGGGGCCGTTGCACGCCATCTTTGTTCCGGTGGGCGGCGGCGGGCTGATTGCCGGCATCGCGGCCTACATTAAATACCTGCGCCCCGAAATCAAAATTATCGGGGTCGAGGCCGAAGACTCCGCCTGCCTGCAAGCCGCGCTCAAGGCCGGGCGGCGCGTGGAGCTGAAGAAAACAGGAATCTTTGCCGACGGCGTGGCGGTGGCTAAAATCGGGAAGGAGCCGTTTCGGATTGCCCGTATTTGCGTGGACGAGGTGGTTACGGTTTCTTCCGACGAGATCTGTGCCGCGATTAAAGATCTTTTCGACGATACCCGCTCCATCGCCGAACCCGCGGGGGCTCTCTCTCTGGCCGGTCTCAAGAAGCTGGCGCAATCGCGCCGATGGAAAAACAAGGTGCTCTTAAATATTGCGAGCGGTGCCAACGTCGACTTCGACCGCCTGCGCTACGTTTCCGAACGCTATCAAGTCGGCCAGCGGACCGAAGCCCTTCTTGCCGTAACCATTCCCGAAGCACCCGGAAGCCTGATGGTGCTGTGCGATATTCTGGACGGGCACAACCTCACCGAGTTTAACTACCGGGGCTGTGCCGGCATCCCCGCCAAGGTCTTTGTCGGCATTCAGATTCCCGGCGGAACCAAGGAGCGCCGCCTGCTCATCCGTACGTTGCGCGACAAAGGCTACCCGGTCGTCGATCTATCCGGAAACGAACTTGCCAAGATGCATGTCTGCCACATGGTCGGCGGACCCGCAACCCGCAAGACCGAAGAGCGGATCTTTAGTTTTGAATTTCCGGAACGCAGCGGCATCCTGCGCGAATTCCTCAGCGTGCTGCGCGGCCGCTGGAATATTTCGCTCTTCCACTACCGAAGCCACGGTGGAACCTATGCCCATGTGCTCGTCGGCCTCCAGACGATCCCCGGCAACCCATATCGTATGGCAGACTTCCTCAAGGAACTCGACTATCCCTACGTCGATGAAACCAACAACCCCGCCTACCGCATATTTTTAAAATAAATTTCGGCTCTTGATTTCAAGATCCTCTGTCCATACATCGGAAGAGGTTCGCAACGAACCTATTCACCCGAGCCGCTTGTGAAACCGAAGGTTTTGAAAGTTCCTCATTGTTTTACACAATAACCTTGTAAAGCCCGCCGCTGATTGATCTGATTCGATCAACTCGAAAGGAATCAATTCAATATGGCTCAGAAAAAAAACCAGACGAATCCCCGCATCCTCATCGTAACTCCGGAGATCACCTATCTGCCTGATGGCATGGGGAACATGACCAACAAGCTTTCGGCCAAGGCGGGCGGGTTGGCTGATGTTTCGGCCTCGCTGGTTTCAGCACTCTACGATCTCGGAGCCGATGTGCATGTGGCCCTTCCCCACTACCGCAAAATGTTCCATGTCGACATCGGTGGCTTCATCGACGACGAACTACTGATCTATAAAAGCAAACTCCCCGAGGACCGCATTCATCTCGCCGAGGACCGGATCTTCTACTATCAGGATCGCGTCTACAGCAACTCCGACCAACACGACCTCAAGGTGGCCCTCGCCTTCCAACGCGAAGTGATTAATAACATTATCCCGACCGTGAAGCCCGACCTCATCCACTGCAACGACTGGATGACCGGACTCATTCCCGCCGAGGCACGCATGCTCGGCATCCCCAGCCTCTTTACCTTCCACAACATCCACACGCTCAAGGCCACGCTCGCCACCATCGAGGACCGCGGCATCGACGCCGCCGAATTCTGGAGTAACCTCTTCTACAGCCGCCCGCCCTATAACTATGAAGAGAGCCGCGACAACAATCTAGTCGATCTGCTCTGCAGCGGCATCTTCAGCTCGCACTTCATCAACACCGTCAGCCCCACCTTCATGCGGGAGATCGTCGAAAATCAGCACGAATTTGTGCCCGGCAACATCCAGCACGAAGTCGCCGGAAAATATCATGCGGGCTGCGCCTCGGGCATCCTCAACTCACCCGATGCCTCGGCCGATCCGGAAACCGATAAGTATCTCGTCGAGAACTACGACATCACCAACCACTTCGAGGCCAAGCGCGCCAATAAAATATATTTCCAAGAACGCCTGGGACTGGAGATCAACCCCGACGCACCGCTATTCTTCTGGCCTTCTCGCCTCGACCCCGTACAGAAGGGCTGCCAGCTCGTCGCCGAGATCCTCTATCAAGTGGTCGAAAAATACCGAGACAACGGCCTGCAAATCGCCTTCGTCGCCAATGGAGCCTACCAGCAAGTGTTCCACGACATCGTCTATCAGCATGACCTCTACAAACGCGTCGGCGTCTGCAACTTTGAAGAAGGCCTGTCGCACATTGGATTCGCCGCCTCCGACTTCCTCTTCATGCCCTCGCTCTTCGAGCCCTGCGGCCTGCCCCAAATGACCAGCGTCATCTACGGTTCCCTGCCCATCGCCCGCGACACCGGTGGTTTACACGATTCCGTCTTCCATCTGGATGTCGAACACAACACCGGAAACGGCTTCCTGTTCGAATCCTACGACTCTGGGGGGCTCGCTTGGGCCATCGACCAAGCCATGGCCTTCCATCGCCTCGACGAACACACCCGCGGCATACAGATCGGACGGATCATGGAAGAGAGCAAAAAGTGCTTTAACCATTCCGTCACCGCGCAGGCCTATATTGACATCTACCAGCAGATGCTTCATCGCCCGCTCGTCGACGAGGTTTTTGAAAAAGCAAAATAGGTGAATTTCATGAGAAGCCCCATCCCTGCAAAACTGGCCGACGATCCTTGGCTGGAACCCTACCTCGGAAAAATCCACCACCGCGCTGACCTCATCCTGCAGATGGAACACCGGCTCACCGGCGGACACCTCTCGCTCAACGAGTTTTCCAATGCGCACGAATACTACGGCCTGCACTTCAGCGCCGGCCAATGGATCTTCCGCGAATGGGCCCCCAACGCCACCGCCGTCTACCTCGTTGGTGATTTTTCCAACTGGGAGCAGCGTAGCGACTACGCACTGCACTATGGTGACGGCGACGGTGTTTGGGAGATCGAACTATCCGCCGAAATGATGGCACACGGAGACCACTATAAACTGCACCTCTATTGGCCCGGCGGCGAAGGCGACCGTCTTCCCGCCTACGTCCGCCGCACCGTCCAGGACCCCGAAACCCACATCTTCACCGCGCAGGTCTGGTGTCCCGAGCAACCCTATCAATGGAAGTTCCCGGATCCCGCCCAACCCATCGGCGCACCCCTCGTCTACGAATCGCACGTCGGCATGGCGCAAGAAGAAGAAAAGGTCGGCTCCTACCTCGAATACAAAGAAAAGATCCTGCCGCGCATCGTCGCCATGGGCTACAACACCATCCAGCTCATGGGCATCATGGAGCACCCCTACTACGGCTCCTTCGGCTACCACGTCTCCAACTTCTTCGCCGCATCCTCGCGCTTCGGAACCCCCGAAGAACTCAAGGAGCTCATCGATGCCTGCCACGAAGCAGGCATCGCCGTCATCATGGATCTCGTCCACTCCCACTCCGTAAAAAACGAGGCCGAAGGGCTCTCCCGTTTCGATGGAACGCCCTATCAATACTTCCACGAAGGCGAGCGCGGCGACCACGATGCCTGGGACTCGCGCTGCTTCGACTACGCCAAACCCGAGGTTCTGCACTTCCTCCTCTCCAACGCCCGCTACTGGCTCGACGAATTCAACTTCGACGGCTACCGCTTCGACGGTGTCACCTCCATGCTCTACCACCACCGCGGCCTCGGCACCGCCTTCACCGACTATTCGTGCTACTTCGACGGCTCCGTCGATCTCGACGCCCTCGCCTACCTTGCCCTCGCCAACACCCTCATCCACGAGGTGCGCCCCGCCGCCACCACCATCGCCGAAGACGTCTCCGGCATGCCCGGCCTCGCCGCGCCCTCCGCCGAAGGCGGCTGC
>JAUXGY010000061.1 GCA_030621805.1 Kiritimatiellales bacterium
GATCCATTCGTGCTACGGCGAAAAATTCGGCATTCCCCGCCAGCCGGGATTGGTGAAAAGCGCTACGGCCACGCTAGAGTTGCTGCCGCCCTGCAATACGCCCGATGCCCTGCGCGGGCTGGACGGATTTTCCCACCTTTGGGTTATCTTCCTCTTCCACCACTCGGCGGACCACCCCTGGAAAGCAACCGTACGACCGCCGCGCCTCGGCGGCAATGAGCGGGTCGGTGTATTTGCATCGCGCTCCAACTTCCGCCCGAACCCGATCGGCTTGTCGGTGGTTGAGCTTCTCGGTGTGGACGGGACGGTTCTACGACTCGGCGGCGGCGACTTTCTCGATGGAACCCCAGTGCTCGACATCAAGCCCTACATTCCCTATGCCGACCGTATCCCCGCCGCCACCGGTGCCTTTGCGGACCAAGCTCCGGAGGCACCCAACACGGTCTCAATTTCGAATGCGGCGGAATGCGCCATCAAAATTCTGGAAAACAAGAGCCGCCCTGCATTGCGGCAGCTCATCGCTGATATGCTCGCCTACAACCCCCGACCTGCCTACCAACCCGACGACCCCGACCGGATCTTCGGCACACGCCTCTTCGATCTAGAGATTACATGGAGCCAGTCCGGCAACGCTGTACTGGTTCAGGACGTCTCGACTCAGTCGAGGAAATAGTTATAGCCGCGGGCCTCTTCGCTTTCGAAGACCTCCATCGCGTCTTCCGGGCTAATGGCGGCGATGATGCGGGAGCGGATGGTTTCGTCGCGAACCATCGAGGACAGGCTCGCAAGCACCTTGAGGTGCATGTCTTTTTGATCCTCCGGCGTAACGATCAGCATGATCAATTTGACGGATTCACCGTCGGGGGCATCAAAGTCGATCCCGTCGCGACAGATGGCCAGCACCCCTTGGATGGCCGGACCCTTCTTGATGTGCCCGTGCGGGATGGCGATGCCGTGCCCGAGCGCGGTAGAGATCTCCTTCTCGCGCTCGACGACGGTTTGGTATAGCTCCTCCTTGCTCACATGCTCGACGCGGTGCGTGCGCATCAGAAAGGCCACCATCTGGCGGATGGCATCCCACTTGTCGAGAGCACGGAGATCGACGGTGATGAACTCTTCGGCCAGGAACTCAACGAGGCGCTGGCGGTCGCGGCCCGCCTCTTTCGACCGCAGCAAGGCCGCCTTGGTGAAAAACGGGCCGACGATTTCGTTGATCGTTACGGCGGCAAGAATGATGGCGCCGACGGCATTGGTCATTTCGCGCGGCATGTTCTCGTCGCCGTCGAGTAGCACCACCAACCCAATGGCAATACCCGCTTGGGGCACCAGTGAAAACGACATGTTTTGCCACAGCCGCTTCGAGCATTTCCCCATCATGCCACCCAGCGCGGCGCCAAGCCCCTTTCCGATGAAGCGCGAGGCGAAATAGACCAGTGCCAGCCCGCCGACCTCCAACATCGAATCCAGATGGAGCGAGGCTCCCGCCAGCGTGAAGAAGCAGATATAAAGAATCGGCTCCAGCGGTTCCAGCGTAGTCAGTTGTTTTTCCGCCACTCGGGAGCTGTTCCCCAGATAGACCCCGAAGAATAGGTTGACCAGCAGCGGACTCAAACCCAGATAGGCCGCCAGTCCGTCGCAAACCATGATGGCCACGAAGATGGTGCTGAAGTCGTGGAATTTTGGCTTGCTCACCAACTTCCTGCTCACCCACCCCGTCGCAATGCCCAGCACCAGCGCACCCACAAGATGGTAGGCCGAAAGTAGCAGGGCGTCATCGATTTGACTCGTGGTTTCTCCGCTCACGAAATAGGCGTCCACAAACGTACGGGTCATCACGAACAGCAGGATGCAAAAAATATTGTCCAGCGCGACGACCGATACCAGCGTCTTCACAAACGGTCCCTTACAGCGCAGTTCGCGGATCAGCGCAATCGTCGTGGCCGGGGCGGTAGCCGCTGAAATTGCGCCGAGCATCAGCGACATCGGCCAATCCATATGGAACAACCGCGCCACCCCGATCACCACCGTGACGGTGACCGTCACCTCCATGATGGAGATCGAAATAATGCGGCGGATGGAGTTGTGGATGCGGCGATAGGAAAGGTGCCCGCCGATGCTGACAGCAATCAAGCTCATCGCAAAGGTCGATAGGGGCTGCAATGCCAGCATTTCGCTGTGCGTTCCGATCACCCCCAGGCATGCCGGCCCCACCAGCACACCGCCGAGAATATTGCCGGTAATGTGCGGGAGCCGCAGTAGCCCCGCCAGCCAACCGCCCAGCACCCCCGCCAGAATTAAAATGCTCACCACCAGAAACGGGCTCATCTCGCTCGACCCGACAATCGTCTCAAAAATGGTTTTCAAAGCTTCCATACAACTCCCATGCGACGGGTATTTATGGCCGTCGGATTAAAAGCCAGTATGGCAGGGTAAAAACCCGTTGGCAAGAAAACTGGATACAATCTCAATAAGAAGCCCTTGAAGGCCGCACTCTTTATGACTCTGGCCGCTACGTTCGTACGGCATCGTTGAGATGGTTGCACCGGGGACAGCGGTCCATGGGACGGGTGCGGGCAAATGCGTAGACATGGTCGCATTCTGTGCATTTGTAGATGTTTTCTTTTTCGCGACTGGGGCGATGAATCTCACGGAAGTTATAGTGGAGGGCCAACACTGAGGTGATCAACAGCGGGACGCTTACCAATAGAACCAGAATGGCTCCGAGCGACATCGGGATCATGGTTGCTCCTCTTCGACAACCGTAGTTTCGGGCGAGTAGATTTCGATACGACCATCGACCGGAGACGCTCCGGGCTTAAAACGAAGGCTACGAAGCAGGCGCTGCACCTGATGGTTGAGTTCGGTCGACTCTAGCGGCTGGTCGAGGAAGACGTGCCGCACTTCTCCCGCTTCAGAAATGCTGATCGAGGCATGGACCTCCCATGCCGCTTTCGCTTCCTTGTTGAGTTCAGGCGGGAGAACGATTCCGCCCACCAGTCGCTCCTTGAGCTCGGGGGCCACATAGACCCGCCGCGCGGACGGTTGCTTCCCGACGGGTTTGAATTCGCTCGCGGGAAGTTTCGGTGTGGGGTTTTGGACGGCTGTCAGCATGAGTTCCTGCGGGACGACCTGCGCACCGGCGTTGCGCGTGGGAACATCGAGATGAAGAAAACTTCCCTTCTCGGTGGGTGGGAGGCCGATCGTCGGGCTGTGCGGGGTTTTTTGAAGGGAATCGTTGCTGAACCCCTTTTCGGAAGGGAGCGAGAATAACAGCGGCGACCAAACAAGACGGGCGTCGGTTTCGTTGATCGGAAGGGTGCGGGGTGCCTTAGCCAGATAATGCGTACGGGGGGGAACAAGCACCCCGGCCAACTCCTTTGCAGGAGCAGGTCGAACCACGGCAAACAACGCCAAATGCAACAGCACCGCCAGACAAGCCGCTAGCTCGATTGCACGTCTGTTATTGACTTTCGTCAGGGGATCTCCTCCATTTTGGCCGCGTTGCGTGTTGCGATGGAGACCTCGGAAATTCCCGCGCCAAGGGCGGCGTTCCACGCGGCCACGACAGCACCAACCGGCACGAGCTCATCGGCTTCAATGATCAATGTGGCACCGGGGTCTCCAGTGGCGGCATCCTCCAGCACTTCGGCCAGCCGGGAAACATCGAGGCGGTCGTCTTTAAAATAGAATCCGCCGCTGCGCGTAATGGAAAGGATCATGGATCCAAACTGCGCGCCCCCGGTGAAGGGAGAGGCGGGAAGCGTAATGTTAATGCCCGGTTGCATGATGAACGGGGATACCGCCAGGAAAAAAGCAAGGGCCAGCAGCGCCGCATCTGAAAAAACGATCCCTACGCTAAAAATACCGGCCGGTTTCCGGGTCGGCTTAAAGCGGCGCAGCTGCTGGCTTTTGCGATGGGGATTAAAGGGTTTCATTGGAGGGGTCGCCTTGGGTGCGATCGTAGACAAGGAAGCGGTAGATTTCTTCGGCGGCATTTTCCATGTTCAGCGTGATGGATTCCACGCGGCTGAGTAAAAAGTTGTAGGCCGCAAAGGAGGGAATCGAAACACAGATCCCGACGGCCGTGGTAATCAGAGCCTGCCAGATGCCGCCGGAAAGATCGCTGATTTCTGCCAGCGGGGCGTTTAGCTCCATGGCAATGAAAATGCGGATCAGCCCAATCACGGTGCCCAATAAACCCAACAGCGGCGTGACCTGTGCAATGGTCAACAGTCCGCCCATATTTTTTTCAAGCCGCGGCACCTCCCCCAGCCCAGCCTTGGTGATGGTTTGCTTAAGCTCGATCGATGATTCATCGGAGTGGAGCAATGCGGTGCGCACCATATGGGCAACGGGACCCGGCGTCTGGTCGCAAATGGACACGGCCTCGGCCATGTTGCCGCGATTCACGATCGTGTAGATTCCGTTCAGAAAATCATCCGGATTGATTTGTGCGCGGTGCAGGTGGAATACGCGTTCGAGAAAGAGGATCGCCGCCGCAATGCTGCAGGCCATGATCGGCCACATGATCCATCCACCTTTAATCATCAATTCCCACATGGTTTATTTCTCCTCGGCTTGCTGGAACAGCAACCAATTGTCCTTCTTTATTTTTTCAATTCGCTTGATGGCTTCGTCCTTGGAAGGAACGTTGGCCTCGATCACCCGCTCATAGATCTGCACCGCTTCCGCCCATGCCTTTTCGCGTTCCTTGAGCGCGGCGGAACCAAAGGCCGAGCGCGTGAACCACAAGACGCTGTCGGGCGACCGCTCTACATTTTCGGTGATGAAGGTGTAGACCACGTTCATATAGCGGTTGAAGGCCTTGTCGTATACATTGGTTTTTTCAAGGCAACGCCCCACCTTATATTCGGCCTGCAGCTTGAGGGCCACCGGCGCTGAGGGGCGGTCGAGGATCGCCTGGAAAGAATTCATCGCTTCGGCATAGCGCCCCGGGCTGTCGGCGGCGAGCGAGAACTGGCAGTCCCCCTTGCGTCCCCACGCCGCATTGACCAGATAGCTTTCCGGATAGTTTTTGAGGATCTCCTCGAAGGCCAGAATGGCCCGTGCAAATTCGCCCAGCTCCGTCAGTGCATCGCCTTGCGCAAAGCGGGTGTGCGGGAGGATTTCGCTTTCGGGATACCGCTTTGCCACTTCGCTGTAACGCTCGATGGCTCCAACATAATTGGCCTGTGCGGCGGCGGCGCGTCCGGCCCAATAGAGCGCACGAGAGGCTAGGTCGCGACTGGGGTACTCCTCCACAATACGGAGAAAGAGCGGCTCGGCATCCGAATACTTTCCCTGGTTGTAATCTTGCTCCGCCAGCCAAAAGAGCACTTCAGGAATCCATTGCGAATCGGGGTAGTCCTGAATAAAGTTTTGGCAGGTTTCCACCGCCTCCTCGACTTGACCCTGATAGGCGAGGCAGTACCCGCGCAGAAAGGAAGCCTGCGGCGCATGTTCGCTTTCCGGATAGTCGGCCACGACGGTTTCGAACGCCTGCTGTGCTTCGGAAAAACGGCCGAGCCGGAACAGGACCAACCCGCGCTGATGAAAGCTAAGCACCGCGACCGTTTCGTTCGTATACGTTTGCCGGATCTGCTCATACTTTTCGAGCGCCTCCGTCCATTCCTGCTCCGCCTTCATCACATCGGCCAGGCGCAAGGCGGCCTTTTCGGCAAAGGGCGTGGAGGCATAGTCGGTTTCCAGACTTTTGAACGTTTCCCGCGCATCCTCACGGCGCCCGGTATTGACTAGCGACAGCCCCAGTTGATAAAGCGCATTGGGTACGTTCTCATGCTCCGGATAATCCATCACGAAAGAACGGTAGCGTTTTTCGGCATCCTCAAATTGATCGGAGCGATAGTAGGCATCGCCGGCCTTAAAGAGGGCATCCGCCCGCTCCATGGGTTGGTTCAACCCTTTTGCGGCTTTGTCAAAAGCGGAAGCCGCTTCGGCAAAATGTTCAGGATCAACCCCCCACAACGCAAGGCCCTTGCCAAAGTAGGCACGCGCCAACCCGTCGGCATCATCCGCCACATCCAAGTAGATCTGATAGGCCTCGGCGGCGGCGTCATACTGTTTTGCCTGCAGCAAGGCTCCGGCCTTTTCGAGCTGAAGATCCGCAGCAAGCGTTTCGTTTGGGGCCTCGGCTCGGCATTGTTCAAGCAAGTTAAGAGCGGTAGCGATATCGCCATCGCGCAACAGCATACGTACGAGGGATAGCTTCAGGGGAACGCGCTGGCGGGCATCGGGAGAAAGTGCAGCGGCTTGGCGCAGAGCCTCCATGGCCGCGGGGCGCTGTCCGTCCTGCTCCTCCAATGCGGCCAGATCAACAAAAGCATCGATCCGATAGGCCAGCCGAGTCTGGTCGTTGGTGGCCAACCCGGAAAGCAGGCTGCGCGCATCGTCATAGTTTTCCTCGGCACCCTGCGTGTAGAGCACATGTGCGAGCCTGAGTCGGGCACGCTGCGAGACCCCATCGTTTTTCTCTTCGACCAAGGTTTCATAAATGGAAATGGCTTCTGGAAATCTTTTCTGGCGAGAGAGGACCTCGGCGAGGTCGAACTGATTATCGATTTGCTCGCGGTGCAGAGGAAACTCTTTTTCAAACGCCCGGAAGGCGGCTTCTGCACCCTCGAGACGGTCCGTAAGCTGTTCAATATATCCCTGCAACCGAAGGATGGACGGCGCATATGGACTGCCCTCCAGATTCTTTGCCCCCTTCATAATGCTCAGCGCCGTATCGTAACGCTTCAGTTCAAAGTTGGCGCGTGCGCGCCAGTAGGTGTATCCGGGCTCGCCATTATAACGGGCCAGTCGATCCAGCATTTCGGAATAGCGTTTCTGCCCCCAAAGTGCATGCGCCAAGAGCAAGGCCGCTTCGCGCTCCTCACTCTCGCGCGGTTCGGAACGCAAGATACCGAGCACCTGTTGTTCCGCCAACACAAAAAACCCATCATCAAGCGAGGCTTTAATATTTGGAAAGCGGGCGCTGGACGGCACGGGAACCGGGTCTTCGGCCATCCCGGATTCAGCGAGGCAGAAGAGCGATAAAACGATTAAAATGAACCGAGGGTATGTCCGCATTTAAATTTCCATTAGTTGCCAAGCATTATTTCCGATGACAGGGAAATATAAAGCCTAATTTTACCGCCATTGAAAAGGAAACCCGTTCGCTAGAAAATGTACGTGTATTCGGTCTGCTCCATGGGTACCTTTCCCGAATGAACAACGACCACACGTTATTCCGCCCGCCCGCCGAGGCGCACAGCCTCATCATTCGTATTGCAGATGGATGCCCATGGAACCAATGCACCTTCTGCGGAATGTACAAGGGCGTGTCGTGCCGATTCCAAACCCTCGAAGAAATGGAGAAAGAAATCGCCCTTGCCAAAAAGGTCTCTCCCGCCGCGCGTCGCATTTTTCTGGCCGATGGCGATGTGATGGCTCTTTCATTCGACAAGCTCAAGGCCGTGCTCGAAATACTCAACGCACGTTTTCCCCGGCTCGCACGCGTTAACGTCTATGCCAACGGCCACTCCATCCTGCTCAAGAGCGAGGCGGAGTTGCGGGTCCTCCGGGCACTCAAACTCAACACCCTCTACATGGGGCTGGAAAGCGGGCACGAAGAAACCCTACGGAGAGTCAAAAAACGCGAAACTGCCGAGGAGATGGTTGAGGCCGGACGTCGGGCACAGGCCGCCGGACTGAAAATGTCGGTCATGGTTTTGAACGGCCTCGGTGGGCAGGAAAACGCGCAGTTGCACTCCGCTGCCACGGCCACAGTCCTCAACCAAATGCAGCCGCGCCTGCTCTCCGCCCTGCGGGTGATCCCCATCCCCGGAACAGAACTATACACCGCCGAGCAAGCGGGACGATTCACCCAGCTTACCGAGTTCCAAGCCTTGGAAGAGTTGAAGAATATGATTCAAGAGCTGCAGCTCGAAAGCACCCTCTTCCGCGCCAACCATTCATCGAATATTATGCCGATGGAGGGCCGCTTCCCCAAAGACAAGCCCCGTCTGCTCGACGAGCTTTCCTCCCTCCTCACCTCCGGCACGCTGGATAAGAAGTCCCCCGGGCCTCCCCCGTTGAGTCTTTAATACGGAGCGACGCTGAACCTCTTGCCGCGAGACATCTGTTCAGAAGATCGTGGACGACCTATCGAGCATTCTTGCTTTGCGCGGAGCCGCCTAAAGGCAGGACTACATACTTTTTCTACACGTTAAAGAGAAACTCGATCACGTCGCCGTCCCGGACGATATAATCCTTGCCTTCGGTGCGGAGCAGGCCGGCCTCTCGGCAACCGGCTTCGCCGTCCTTCTCAACAAAGTCGGTATAGGCCATGACCTGCGCTCGAATGAATCCGCGCTCGAAATCGGAGTGGATCACGCCCGCGGCCTTCGGTGCGGTGTCGCCTTGGTGAATGGTCCAGGCGCGCGTCTCCTTCGGTCCTTGCGTGAGGTAACTGACGAGGCCGAG
>JAUXGY010000229.1 GCA_030621805.1 Kiritimatiellales bacterium
AAGCGCCCGGCTCAAAACTGATACTGGAGAAGGGGACGTACCACTTTTGGCAGGAGGGCGCTTTGCGGCGGCACTTCCATATTTCAAACCACGACCAGCCGGTGTGGCATCCCGTTTCCATGCCGCTGGTGGATTTGCGCGACGTCGTGATCGATGGCGCTGGATCGCTCTTCCTTTTTCACGGAAATGTGCTGCCGATCCTCATTCAGGATTCGGAGGGGGTTCGGTTGCGGAACCTCGCCTTGGATTATGAAATTCCCCATCATTCGCAGGGACGGCTCACCCGGGTGAATCCGGAATACTACGAAGTTTCGATTGATTCCAAAAAGTATCCCCACGAAATCAAAAACGGATGGCTGGTCTTCAAGGGGGAAGGGTGGAAGGAACCGGATTGGGGCGGAGGCATTGTTTTCGATGGTCAAAACGGAACCATTGTTGCGGGCACCAGCGACTGCGGCTACAAGGGAACGCTCGAAATCATTAAGCCCGGCCTCTACCGGGTGGAGAAGGATCTTGCCCGCAAGGGGATCAACGCCGGAGATATCATCACCTTCCGGCATGGAGGCCGTCCGCATCCCGGCATCGTATTCTACCGCGCAAAGAATACCGAACTGAAGAAGGTGGTGGTTCACCAGTCCCACGGCATGGGACTGTTGGCACAGCGTTCTGAAGACATCTTCATCCAAGGGCTCGGCGTCTATCCGCGTGAAGGAACCGGTCGCTACTTTTCTACGGGCGCGGATGCCAGCCACTTTTCCAACTGTAAGGGCAAAATCATTTCCGAGGGCGGCACCTATTCCGGAATGATGGATGATGCCATCAACGTCCACGCCACCTGCCTGCGGATCGAAGAGAAGATCGACGACCGCACGCTGCGCCTCCGCTATGTCCACGGCCAGTCCGTTGGGTTCGAGGTCATGCTCCCCGGAGAATTCATCCGCTTTATCCATGCGAAGCACCTCTCCGTCGGCGAGGAGCGAGCCATTGCTTCCATGCGCCGCCTCGATACCCGTGAACTGCTGGTGGTGCTCGACCGACCCATGCCGGAAGGAATCGTCGTCGGCGATGCGGTGGAGCCGGCCGGTTGGCATGCTTCCGTCGTTTTTCGTGGCAACACGGTGCGCAACAACCGCGCACGCGGGTCGCTCTTCACCACGCCGCATTCGATCCTTATTGAAGACAATCGCTTTGTGGATATTGCCGGTTCCGCCATCCTGCTCGCGGGCGATGCCAACGGCTGGTACGAAAGCGGTGCCTGCGCGGATGTATTGATCCGCAACAACCTTTTCAAGAATAATCTCACCTCGCGCTTCCAGTTTACCGAAGCGATCATTGCCATCTTTCCCACGGTCCCCGACCTGAAAGGGCAGACGGACTACTACCACCGCAACGTCCGCATCGAGGACAATGTTTTCGAGACCTTCGATGTCCCGCTCGTCTTTGCCATCTCTACCGACGGCCTTCGGTTTGCGAATAATCGTGTCACCTACAACGATGACTATCCCGCATGGAAAAAGCCGCCCTTCATTCTAAGGCGCTGCAAGCATGTTGAAGTGAAGGGCAATCAAGTTAAAAATGCCCCCCAGCCATGGCCGAAGCACGATTCTTCGGGAGAAGGAAACGATGGCTAAAATCACTTTCATGGGTGCGGGAAGCACCATCTTTGCAAAAAACGTGCTGGGCGACTGTATGCGCTCCAAGGTGCTGCAGGCCGCGCATATTGCACTCTATGACATTGATGCACAGCGGTTGAAGGAGTCGCGCTTGCTGCTCGATCGGTTGAACGAAAGTATCAACAAAGGACGGGCTAAAATTACGTCGCATCTCGGAACGGACAGGCGGAAGGCGGCGCTCAGGGGGGCGGATTATGTCGTCAATGCCATTCAAGTGGGCGGCTACGAACCCTGCACCGTCACCGATTTCGAGATCCCGAAAAAATATGGACTACGTCAAACCATTGCCGACACCATTGGCATTGGCGGTATTTTCCGTGCGCTGCGCACCGCTCCAGTGATGCTCGATTTTGCGGCGGACATGGAGGCGGTCTGTCCGAATGCGTGGTTGCTTAACTATACCAACCCCTTGTCAATCCTGGCCGGAACCATGCTCCAAGGAACAAGCGTTAAAACCGTCGGCCTCTGCCACTCGGTGCAGGTTTGCGCCGAAACCTTGCTGAAGGATGTCGATCTCAATCCCTCCGATTTTCCGAAACTGCGCTGGCAGATTGCGGGCATTAATCACATGGGCTGGTTGCTGGAGATTGCCGATGGAAAAATCGATCTCTATCCGCAGATCAAAAAACGTGCCGCCGCCAAGGTGAAGGCCGCCCGCAAAAAGGGGGCGGAAAAACTGCACGACATGATCCGCCTCGATATGATGCGCCACTTTGGCCACTACATCACCGAATCGTCCGAACATGCCGCTGAATATTATCCGTACTGGATCAAGTCCCAATATCCAGGCTTGATCGAAGAATTTAATATTCCGCTCGACGAATATCCTCGCCGCTGCATTGCGCAGATCGCTGCTTGGAAAAAACAGCGCGATAAACTACTCGGCAGCAAAAAGGTCACCCACAAGCGTTCCAGCGAATATGCCAGTTGGATCATGGAAGCCATGGAGACTGACGTCCCCACGCGAATCGGCGGAAACATCCGTAACAACGGACTCATTTCCAACCTGCCATCCAATGCAATTGTGGAAGTCCCCTGCATGGTGGATCGCAACGGGGTGCAAGGGTGTTTGGTCGGCGAGCTACCGTCCCAGTTGGCCGCACTCAACCGCACACACATTAATGTGCATCAGCTTGTGATCGAGGCCGTGTTGGAGAAAAACAAAGAGAAGGTCTACCAAGCCGCCTATCTCGATCCGCACCTTTCCGCCGAGCTGCCACTCGACCAGATCCAATCGCTTGTCACCGACCTGTTCAAAGCCCACAGCGACTGGCTTCCGCGCTATCGCTAAAATCGTCGACTCTTCGATTGATGCATGGGCTGGGAATCCCAGTAAAACAGAGCCACCGAGGATCCTGAAAATTGCAGTAGTGGAACCACTTTTGCACGAGAAACGTTTTCATGGAACCAGGGGCTCCTTTTATGTGTTGGGTCTCGAACGTTTGATCACGAGCACTTCGAGCGGGGCATCGGAATCGTTCCGCCAGCCGCGGGGTGCATCGGGCGGGCATTCGAGCATCTCGCCGGCAACGGCGGGGATCTCGGTTCCGGAAACATGGCAGGTGCCGTGCCCTTTCAACACATAGAACGACACCGCCAGCGGCAGGCTATGCGCGGGGATCTCCGCGCCCGGTTCAAATTGTAGATGCACATATTCGTTCCCGGCCGCCTCATAGAGCTTCACGCCCCGGCAACCGCCCTCGTCGTAAACCGTTTCTCCGTCCTTTAACCGATAGATCATCGCTTCTCCTTGATTGTGGAACCACTGAGTACTCCGAATACACGCAAAAGAAGAGTCGTTGGCTATGTTCCGTGTATTCCGTGGGTAAGATTCTTCTACAGCGCGTCGCGGACGAGGTCGCCGAGCTCGGTGGTGGAGGCCAGAGTGTTGCCTTCGCGCCAGAGGTCGCCGGAGCGGTAGCCTTGGTCGAGCACCGTTTCAACCGCCGAGCGGATGGCGGTCGCGGCGTCGCCTTCGCCGAGCGTATCGAGCATCATGGCCACCGAAAGGATCATGGCGAACGGGTTGGCCTTGCCTTGCCCGGCGATGTCGGGCGCGGAGCCGTGCACCGGCTCGAACAGCCCAACAGGGCCGCCGACCGATGCCGACGGAAGCAGGCCGAGCGAGCCGCCGAGCGTGGCGGAGGCGTCGGAAAGGATGTCGCCAAAAATATTTCCGGTCAGGATGACGTCGAACTGGCGCGGGTTGATGACCATCTGCATGGCGGCGTTGTCGATATACATGTGGTCGAGTTCGACGTCGGAATACTCGGCTTCGTGCAGCGCCTTGACGGTGTCGCGCCAGAGGCGGGAGACGGCGAGGACGTTGGCCTTGTCGACGCTCGTCACCTTGTTGCGGCGTTTGCGGGCCCAT
>JAUXGY010000447.1 GCA_030621805.1 Kiritimatiellales bacterium
GGTAGTGGCCGGAGAGCAGCTCATAGCGGACCTCGCGGCCGGTGTATCCCATGTCGAGCACCTCCCGAAGGGTATGGAAGTTGCCGAGCGACTTGCTCATTTTCTTTCCATCAACAACGAGATAGCCGCAGTGCATCCAGTATTTGGAGTAGGGCTTTCCCGTGGCGGCCTCGGACTGAGCGATTTCGTCTTCGTGGTGCGGGAAAATATTGTCAACGCCACCGGTGTGGATATCAAAACTTTCACCAAGCAACTTCATGCTCATGGCAGAACACTCGATATGCCAGCCGGGACGACCGCGACCCCACGGAGAGTCCCAAACGACGTCGCCGTCTTCCGGCACATAGGCCTTCCAAAGGGCAAAATCGGCGGCGTTGTCTTTATCGTATTCATCCTGATCGACACGGGCTCCCGACTGCATGCCTTCACGATCGAGGCGAGCGAGCTTTCCGTATTCTGCAAACTTATCAATGCTGTAATAAACCGATCCATCATCCGATTGATATGCATAGCCTTTCTCAAAAAGCGTTTCGATGAGGACAATCATTTCAGGAATGTAGTCGGTGGCCGCAGGATAATGTTCGGCAGACTCAATATTGAGCTTGGCGAGGTCGTCAAAGAAGGCATCAATATAGGTTTGGGTATATTCCTTTAGCGGGAGGCCCTGCTCAATAGAGGCGCGGATGGTCTTGTCGTCCACATCGGTGAGGTTCTGTACCTGAGTGACCTTGAACCCACAAAATTTAATGTAGCGGCGGAGGAGGTCTTCGAACATATAGGCGCGAAAGTTTCCAATGTGCGCATAGTTGTAGACGGTGGGACCGCAGGTATACATGCGAACATGCTTGCCGTCGAGCGGAACGAGTTCCTCCTTGGAACGACTCATGGTGTTGTAGATTTTAAAAGCCATAGCTAATCATCCTGCACCGTGACTTGAGGTGCATCTTTCCAAAGTTTTTCGAGGTCGTAGAATTCACGCAGCTCGCGTTCGAAGATGTGTACCATGACGCCTTGGTAGTCCATAATCATCCATCCGCTATCGGGGACGCCAACGTTGTGATATCCCTTGAATCCGGCATCCTTGAACAGACGCCGAAGTCCGTCATACAGGGCCTTCAGGTGAGGCTTATTTGCGCCGGTGGCAATAATAAAACAGTCGGCAATATTGGACAACTCCCGTAGATCCAGCGCAACAATATCCTCGGCCTTGCGGTCTTCGAGAAATCCGACAACCTTTTTGATGATTTCCTGATCCTGATCCATATCCTACCCTTCTTTGCCTTGGTAAAGGCCATGTTCGTAAATATACATTTCTACTTCCGGCGGAACGAGGTAACGGATACTCAACCCCGCTGCCAGCCGCCTGCGAATCTCTGAAGAGGAAACCTCGATTCGGTGTGCGTCGATCACGTTCCGCAACAGACGCTCTCTTTGTTCTTCGGGAAGATCGATCTTTTCCGCAATCGCCTCCAATGAATCCTCGCCCGGGCGCAGGAAAGTAGCGACCTCGCACAACTCCAGAATATCCTTCGTTTTATGCCATGTGTGAAGATCCACCAAAGTATCGCTGCCGACAATCAAAAGCAACGCCGCATCTGGATAGACCTCGTGCAGCACCTTGAGGGTATCAACCGTATAGGAGACTCCGCCGCGCCGGATCTCGACATCGGAAACAGAAAACCGACGATCCGCTTCAACGGCGAGCTGGAGCATATTTAAACGATGCTTTGCATCGATGCGCTGGAGGTGCTGCTTGTGCGGCGGAATGGAAGCAGGGATGAAAACCACCTTCGAAAGCTCTAGGCGCTCAGCAGCATCCTGGGCAATGATTAGATGTCCGATGTGAACCGGATCAAACGACCCTCCAATGATGCCGATGCGCGTTTCCAATGGACTGGACTTCATCATTGATGAGGAGACCGAGCGGTCATCAAAGGGCTAGTACCACTGTTGCCAAAC
>JAUXGY010000416.1 GCA_030621805.1 Kiritimatiellales bacterium
GAGATGGGGGTCGAGAATACGGATCCGAGCAAAATGACGTTCAGCGGGGTGGATGGCCGCATTGGGCTGGACCGTGCGATGAAGATGGTGCCTGCGGCGGTGATCGATGTGATTGGCGAGTCCGGGTTGAAGGGGCGGGGTGGGGCAGGCTTTCCCACGAGCCTGAAATGGAAGTTGGCCGCAAAGGTGGACGATGAATTGAAGTATGTCGTCTGCAATGCCGACGAGGGGGAGCCGGGTACGTTCAAGGATCGCGTGATTCTCTCCGACTTTCCGGATCTGATGTTCGCAGGCATGACGATCGCCGCCCGCGCGATTGGCGCGAGCCAGGGGATGGTCTACTTGCGCGGTGAATACACCTATTTACGCACCCGTCTGGAGAAGACGTTGGAGGAGCGTCGCCGGAAAGGATTGCTGGGGAGTGATGCCTCGGGGGGGCTCGGATTCGATATTGAGATCCGAATGGGCGCCGGGGCGTATGTCTGCGGCGAGGAGACGGCTTTGATCGAGTCGCTCGAAGGCCAACGAGGCGAGCCGCGCAACCGCCCGCCGTTCCCCGTGAATACGGGTTTCCTCGGGCATCCCACCATCGTCAACAACGTTGAAACCTTTGCGTGGGTTTCCTGTATTTTCGACAAGGGGGCCTCCTGGTTTAGGAAAATCGGCACCGAAACATCGACTGGGCTCAAACTCTTTAGTATCTCCGGCGATTGCCGGGAGCAGGGGGTTTTTGAGTTTCCGTTGGGCATAAGCATCCGCGAGCTTCTGGAAAAGGTGGGGGGCGAAGACGCCAAGGCCGTGCAGGTGGGCGGAGCGGCCGGATATTGTATTCCGGCCAGCGAATTTGATCGTGCGATTGCCTTCGAGGATCTGTCCACCGGCGGGTCGATTATTGTTTTCGGACCGGAAAGGGACATGCTGGAAGTGGCCCGGAACTTCATGGAGTTTTTCAAGGACGAGTCCTGCGGCCAATGCACCCCCTGTCGCGAAGGGAATGCCCGCCTGCTCGAAGGCATTGAAATGCTGGAGGCGGGGCAGTGCTCCATGAAGTATCTGCGGGAGCTGTGCAATCTAGGTGAAACCATGCAGATGGCCTCCAAGTGCGGTCTGGGGCAATCCAGCCCCAACGCTTTTCTATCCATTACCGATCACTTTAAAGATGAAATCATGGGGCGCGTTTCAGTCGCCTGCTAAAGAGAGGAACCGATTATGACCCATCTACTCGAAAAAACTCCCTCACGCGCACCGGCCAGCCTATGTGTTCAAAAAGAAAATCCCACGCGGGGCGATGTGGATAAATCCGTGGACGTTACGCTGCAGATCGACGGCAAAGAAGTCACGGTGGCCTACGGCACAACGATTTTGGAGGCGGCCCGGAAAATCGGGATCCGCATTCCCACCCTCTGCTACCACGAAGATCTTTGCGTGGCCGGGGTGTGCCGCATCTGCGTGGTCGAGGTCGAAGGGCGGAAGCATCTCGAAGCGTCTTGTGCCTATCCCATCATGGCCCCGATCCAAGTGCGAACCCATACCCGCAAGGTGCGCACGGCCCGTCGGCATATTCTCGACCTAATGCTCTCGGAGCACTATGGCGAATGCTACGCCTGTTTCCGCAACAACAACTGCGAGTTGCAGTCGCTTGCCCAGGAATACGGCGTGGACTTTTTCCGCTTCGGCCATCCAGAAAAACCGCGCTATAAAGTAGACCGTTCCAGCCACAGCGTAATCCGGGATATGGATAAGTGCATCCTTTGCCGGCGTTGTATTCGAACCTGTATCGACCTGCAGGAAGTCGGGGTATTGGAAGTGGATAAACGGAGTAACAAATCAAAGGTCGTCACCTTCGGGGACAAGCCACTGGGCGATGTCATCTGCATTAACTGCGGCCAATGCATCAATCGCTGTCCCACCGGAGCACTGCGCGCCAATGACCCCACCGACGAGGTGTGGGACGCCATTGACGACCCATCAAAACATGTTGTTATTCAGACGGCACCAAGCCCGCGTGCCGGAATCGGGGAATGTTTTGGATTGGAGCCCGGAGTCCCGCTCACCTTCGAAATGAATACGGCCCTCAAGGAGTGTGGATTCGATAAGGTGTTCGACACCAACTTTGCGGCCGACCTCACCATTATCGAAGAGGGTACAGAGTTGCTCCTCCGGCTGCATAAGGCCTTGGCGGAAAAGGACGCCTCCGTCGCCTTACCGCAATTCACCAGTTGCTCGCCCGGATGGGTGAAATATCTGGA
>JAUXGY010000454.1 GCA_030621805.1 Kiritimatiellales bacterium
ATGCAGTGAAAACCGCCGCTGCACACGGAGTAAATCTAATGACCGTCCACGCAGTGGGTGGCCGCGCAATGCTCGAAGCGGCTGCGAAGGCCGCCGCCGAGTGCGATCACCCACCCAAACTCGTTGCGGTAACCACACTGACCAGCCTGAGTCAGGATGATTTTTCGGATCTTGGAATTAATCGTACGGTTTCGGAACAAGCGCTCGAGCTGGGTCGTTTGGCGATTTCATCGGGGATTGATGGGATGGTGACGAGTGCGCACGAAGCCAAGGTTCTGCGTACTGAGTTTCCGGATGCGCTTCTGGTTACACCGGGTATCCGTATGCCTGAGGGGGATGTTGGAGATCAAAAGCGCGTAGCCACGCCCTCCTTCGCGGTGGAACAGGGGGCTACACATCTGGTGATCGGTCGCCCGATCGTGCAGGCGGCAAATCCAACCGCTGCGGCAACGGCGATGCTGGAAGACATGAACAAGTAGAGGAAGAAAAATGGATACACCAAAGGTTTTGATCATTACAGGGTATGGGGTGAACTGCGAAGCAGAATCGGAGCACGCATGGAAGCAAGCGGGTGCGGAACCCGTGTTAGTGCATCTGAACGACTTGCTGGACAACCCGGACCAACTGGAAGATTTTCAGGCGATGATGTTTATCGGAGGCTTTTCCTATGGAGACCATATGACCAGCGGCCATGTCTTCGCCCTGCGCGTGAAGCATCACATGCAGGCTCAACTTCAGAAATTTATCTCGGATGGCAAGTTAATCATGGGCATCTGCAACGGCTTTCAGGTAATGACCAAGATGGGGTTATTGCCGGGACTCGACGGCGAATATTTCGAACCCAAGGTTTCGCTGATGCAAAACGACTGCGGCACCTTCCAGAATTTCTGGTGCGACATCCGCTTTGAGGACAACTCCCCCTGCGTGTTCACCCATGGATTGAAAACTCTTCCGCTACCGATCCGCCATGGGGAAGGAAAAATATTTACGCTCGATTCTGGGTTGCTCGAAAAGCTTGAAGCAGCGGGTTGCGTTGCCGCCCGCTACGTTGATTCCGGCAACAACCCGACACAGGAATTTCCGGCCAATCCGAACGGCTCGCTCAACGCGATTGCCGGACTATGCGACCCGACCGGTCGTATCTTCGGCATGATGCCGCACCCGGAAGCCTACCTCTTCCCAGAAAACCACCCCAATTGGGATCAACAAAAGCTCGATGGAGAACTCCCTGAACAGGGACTGGGTCTTAAGCTCTTCGAAAATGCGGTGAGCTTTATCAAGAGCAAGGGATAACACGATATTCAAGCTTGAGCGGAGCGGAATAACGGGTAGTTTCCGAGACCATTTAGTAAACCCAATAGCGAGTATATTTCGGCAATGAGTATTAATCTTACAGACCAGATCGTCAGCCAGTTTTTAACCGGCCTTTTTATCATCCTTGTGCTCATCGCGGTCGGGGGTTCTCTCTCCGTGGTTTTCACGGCCATGAGCAAAAAGTTTCCCTTCTCCCGATTGACCCTCATGCTGGCCCTCACTCCACTTTGCTTAGTGAGCTTTCTCGACCGGAGCAGTGCCGACACCCTCTATCTCTTTTCCATGATTTCAGTACTGCTCGGCATCACCATCGACGGTATCAACCATCTCCTCCAACCCAAAGAACAACCCGCACAGAAAACCGCCCCGAAGGAAGCCGACAACACGGAGTCTAAACCCGATGTTATTGTCTGGGAAAAGGCGGAGTAACTTCAGCCGCCCGCGCGTTTGACGGTATACCCCATGGCTTGCAGCTCAACAACGAGCAGGTCGCGGTGGTCGCCTTGGATTTCGATGACACCTCCTTTGACCGTCCCGCCGGTTCCGCACTTTTGCTTAAGCTGTTTTGCGAGGTCGCGCAGACCT
>JAUXGY010000244.1 GCA_030621805.1 Kiritimatiellales bacterium
CTCGGCCAGCAGGGTGTCGGGTTCCGGAGCCTCGGCAAAGGTGCCGCTCAGAACCATCGGTTCCCCGTCGCGAAGCACATCGAGGGTGAACGCCTTTCCGGGCTTGGGACGCAACGACTGGATGAAGAACGTGCTGGCCCGGCTTCCGTTAAAGCGCAAGGGTTTATTGTATAGCCCGACCAAAACATCTCCGGTCTGCAGGCCCGCCTCGGCGGCCGGGCTACCTTCAAAGACATGCATGGCCCATAGCGCGCTGCGGGGAAGACCCAGTTCGCGGCCATAGGCCTTGTTGACCGGCTGCGTCAAGATGCCTAACCAAGCTTCCTTTTTGGCTTCATCATCGTCCTCGCCGGGATTCATGGCGTCGGCCAAAAGTTCGGAAAGATCCTCCTCCAGATCGGCCATGCTGCGAACCGAGCCTCCGCCCTTGAGAATCCCCACCAGCTGGCCGTCGAGATCGATGAGCAGGCTACCCTTCATGGAAGGGGTTCCGTCCATCTTAAACTCGCCGTAGCGCCCCGCCACTTCGCCGCGGCAGAACCCGAGCGAGGTAAACACCTCAAAATCCTTGTCCTCGCCGGAGGGCTCCAGCAGGACGCCCCATGCCCCTGCGGAAAACGTTTTTTCCGTAGGTCGTGGCAGGGTCGTTAGTGGAGCCTCGGGCTTGATTTTAAGGATGGCCAGATCCAGGCGCTCGTCCGATTTGAGAATCTTGGCGCTGTACTCGGTATCGCCGACCCAAACCAAAATACGCGTGGCATCTGCGGCTTCGGTATGGCGAGGAAGAAGAATATGTCCGTCGGCATCCAGAATCAGCCCGCAGTAGGTCTTGTCGGAGCTTGCAGTGCTCGCACGGAGCGCTCCCCCGGAGAAGGTATATGTGTTACCAGAGGGTTTCATGCCCTCCATTTTAATCAGAACCAATCCCCCTTTCGACTGGTCGGCAACCTCGGTAACGACCTGCTGCATGGCGGTGAATGAGGTCCTCCCCAGCGAGGGGGGGCTCTCCTTGGGAAGGGTACATCCTGCCAGCAGGGCGGTGATGCCCAACCAACCGATTCGTTGCAAATAGCGATGCTTCATTGGCGCCTCCATATGGGGTAATAATCCAAAATTAAAATCCCTTGAGGGCGTCTCTTCCCTTCAAGGAAACAAGCCGCCATGGATACCTGAAACCCGGAGAAAAAGACAAGGCTATTACGTCGAAATTTTTTCAGAAACAATGCGCCTCAACGAAGCCATGAACCTGCTTCAACGCTTCGGCTGACCGACGACATCATAACCGCCGAAAAACAAAACGACCGCATCGGCCCAAAAACCGGTGAAGTCGACTTTGCTTGGCCATTCCCATCGTAAAAAAACATACGATCATAACGGGAACACTTTACTTCTGAGCGCGGGCGAAGCGACGCGAAGATAATTTCTGAAAGAAATAGGACGAAGTCCGGTTCATCCGGGATTTTATACCGTTTTAATTTGGGAAGGGCTTACGATGTCAATTTGGTCGGCAACACGTAGCAATGCGGTGCGCAAATGGCGGAACACAACGAGGCCATAGGCCGAGGCGTGAGGAACACGTAACCACCGGAACAGGGGCTGACGCGACCCTGCGCAAGCGGGTGCAGTGACAGCTGTGGGATGAGGGGCGCAGTGGGTGGAGGCGGCGGATGTTGGTTTACCCTGTGCGTTGCTTCATGAGGGTGGAGGTCGCCAGGGCGCTGGCCGGTGCCTGGCGGAGGTAGTGTTGGGCTGAGGTGCCCTCCCCCTTTTTGTTTTGCTCAATCTTCAAAATTAACGTGCTCCTTTTCCTCCAACACCCCCTCCTCCCTGTAAAGAGTGACTGTATTCTTTATTCCTGTTAACCCTTTGGTGTCTCGTATCTCGTAGACCACAGTCACTTTCTCGTAATTTTCTGGCAAACAATACCTAACAGCATGGTAATCATTGGGCGAAAACTCAACAAAGGATATAAGGAACTCTTCAGCCATGCGATATATATAAGTACTGCTGGATGGCTTACGAGATGATGAATCTATCTCATCAAAAAAAACTTCCCCCAATATCGGGCCAAGAAACTTTCCATCGGCGCACACTGAATCAATTTTCAAAGCAAGTGCTGCATCTAGGTATATTTCCGCATCTCTTTTACTTGAGATGTTGCATACAAAAGGAACCAGGTCAGAAATCACTCCGCCGTAATCCATATAAATAGCAGCATCAACAGAGCAACAATCTTCCCGTCTAACCGACAACACACAGAAAGATAATATACAAAGGAAAATGAGTACTATGGTTAATTTCATGATTGGTTACCTTATCTTTTCAACTTCTACGCCATCTAGTTACCTTCCGGCTCCGGTTCGGACTGAGTTCCGGACTCAGGCTCTATTTCAGTTTCCGGAGTTTCCCTCCGTATAGGACCCTTTTGTTTTGGAGCCTGCTTTACTGGAAACTGTCCTCCGTATGTTGTTCGCTGCTTAAGATGCTGTACAGCCCTATGTGTGTTCTCTATATAGGTTGCATTCTGCTCTTCTACTTTTTTCGAGCTAGCTTGCATCCCTTTTGCATTATTGTACGCATGGCCTCCAACTTCATGTGCAAATAATGTCCCTAATGTCTTTTTCACTTTCGGCTCAGCCTTGTACGGCTTTCCATGACTATTAATATCTATAACAACAGTAGAGGGGCTACCTTTTTCGGGATTCTCAGCATTTTTATCATTGTTTGCCTGAACAATATCCCTTCCATAGCCTTTCGTTATATATATCTCTACATTATGCTTATTCTCTGATGAAGCGAGCCACTCCATTCGTTTTACTGACTGAGGTTTAGTACCGTCTGAATTACGATATGTTAGCTGCCTTGCATAACATTCTTTTGCAGCTATAAACTCCTTATCAGAGACAGCATCATGTTTTTTAAAAATAATATCTGCCAAGCCCAACGGATCAAAATGCGTGATCGGATTGCAATGGACGTATGCATATCGGTTCGGGCCGTCGGCGTAGCCGATAGGGTCGCCGGTGAGCCAGACGCCGTGGAGGAGGTCGCGAGGGCGCATGCCTTCGTTGAGGAGGTTGAGGTCGGATTCTTCGTCTTTGGTGTTGGCCTTTTGGCGGTCGGGGTTGTGGCCGGTTTCGTCGAAGCGGGTGCCATAGGCTTCGTAGCGGGCGAACCAGGTGAGTTGCCCGGCGGGGCCGGTGCGGGCGACGACGTCGCCTCGGTGGTTGGCGTGGGAGCAACGGATACCGTCGGCGCGGATGGAGTAGACCATGCCGCCGATGCCGCCGCCGAGGTCGGGGCCGCGTAAATATTCGATCTGGAGGTTTGAGGTGTGTGGTACGAGGCTTGAGGTTGCATCGTACTCTTGGATGCTTAGACCGCCGTCGAAGATGCAGAGGTTGGTTTCGGTGGAGGTGGCGCGGTAGTAGCGGCGGGTGCGGTAATCGTAAGCGAAGGTGTTGGAGAGGATGCCCACGGAGTTGGTGGTTATGCTCGCGCCGAGGAGGCGGTTGTCTTCGTCGTAGGCATACGTGGTTTCGTTGGTTGATGTGCCTGCGATGAGCGTTGCGTTGGTGCGCGCGCCGTTGGCATCGAAGGAATAGACGGCGTTGGTGGTTCCATCATTCCAGCCGAGCATTTGGTTAAGGGTGGAGGCCGGTGCGTACGAAGTCGTTGAGGCCAACGACCCTCCAGTATATTTGCGCATTTCTTCGCGGTTCCCGGCGGCATCCCAGTCGTATTCCGTGCGGAGAGCAGGCTGGAAAGCCCGCTCCACTTGTTCGAATTCGAGGCGATAGGCGGCGTCGTAAATCCACGAGAAGGTGGCGGATTGCGGGATGCCCGCGAGACCCATGACGGTGTCGCCCATCTGCCGGAGGTTGCCGACGGCGTC
>JAUXGY010000100.1 GCA_030621805.1 Kiritimatiellales bacterium
TCAACCAGATTGATTTTATAGCCTCCTTTGCGGAGATGTTCGGTATTAATCTCTCCGATATCGAGGCTCGCGATAGCCGCAATACTCTCGCCGCCTTTTTGGGAACGGATTCTAAGGGCCTCGACTATATGATTGAAGAGGCTGGCCCAAAGGCGCTTCGGTTGGGTGATTGGAAATATATTCCAGAAGGCCCGTCTCGGAAAAATAAGAAGACGAATAAGATCAAGAAGGGCAAACCCGCCGAGTTGTATAATCTCGATAAAGACCCGAGCGAACAGGATAACGTGGCTTTCAAGCATCCTGAAAAGGCGGAGGAAATGGATCGGTTGCTCAAACAACTAATAAAAGCAGATGGAGTGCGAAAATGATTAAATATGGGATGGTCGCTTTGATGATCGGTGTCGGTTCGGCGACCGCAAAACCTAATATTATTTACATTAATGCGGATGATCTCGGCGTGATGGATGTGGGTTTTAATAGCAACCGGTATAACACGCCGAACATTGACCAGCTTCGGGCGGAAGGCATGCTCTTTACGGATGCGTATGCCCCGGCGGCCAACTGTGCGCCCAGTCGAGCGTGTGTGATGAGCGGGCAATATAGTCCGCGACACGGGGTTTATACGGTGGGATCTTCTGAGCGGGGGAAGCCGACTCAGCGCAAGATTATCCCGACCAAGAATACTATGCATCTGCAGGCGGATAACTTGACGATGGCAGGGGCGCTACAGGCGGGCGGGTATAAGACCATCCATCTGGGCAAGTGGCATGTGAGTGAGGATCCATTGCCCTTTGGTTTTGATGTGAATATCGGCGGTGGCGCGAACGGCGGGCCGTATGGTGGTGGATATTTTTCACCGTTTCCGAAAGGGCCGATGAAACCGTTTAGCGACCGGTATCCGAAGGGAACGCATCGAGTGGATATTTTTGCGGATCAGGCGATCAAGTTTATGCGGGTGAACAAGGAGAATCCATTCTTTGTACACATGGCCTATTACTCGGTTCATACGGGATTGCAGGCGGTTCCTGAATTTATCGGGAAGTATGACAACTCGAAAGTTCATGCGGTCTATGCCTCGATGATCGAAAAGATGGACCAGGGGATTGGCAAGATTCTAGACGAACTTGACGCATTGGGGCTGCGGGAGAATACGCTGGTGCTGTTTTGTTCGGACAATGGGGGGATTCGTAAGATTTCGCATCAGGATCCGTATCGGTCCGGAAAGGGTTCTTATTTTGAGGGTGGAATTCGCGAGCCGCTGGTGGTTCGCTGGCCGGGGAATGTGAAACCCAATTCAACGTGCAAGGTTCCTGTGATGGCAACGGATTTTTATCCGACGTTTCTTGAAGTAGCGGATTTGCCGATTCCCAAAAATAAAGTACTGGATGGCGAGAGTCTGGTCCCGTTGCTCAAAGAGAAGGGGGGCTTTCCGGAGCGTACGTTGTTCTGGCATTTCCCCATTTATCTTCAGCAATATGGCGGTGTTGAGGATGATGCACACGATCCGCTTTTCCGTACCCGTCCCGGTTCCGCGCTGCGGCAGGGAAAATGGAAACTTCACGAATATTTCGAGGATGGGCGCATTGAGCTGTATGACCTTGAAGCCGATATCGGCGAGCGCACGAATTTAGCGGAGACCCATCCCGAAAAAGCAGCGGAGCTTTATAAGCAACTGAAGGAGTGGCAGGCCGAGATTAAGGCGCCGATTCCAACGGAATTAAACCTGAAATATGATCCCAATGCCGTGGGTGGAAAAAAACAGCCATGAAAACACTAAAAGAACTTTATCGGATTGGAGTAGGACCCTCGAGCTCCCACACCATGGCTCCGCGCGCCGCCGCCGAGCGGTTTGAGGCGCAACACCCCACGGCGGCGAAATTTCGTGTGGTGCTTTATGGTAGTCTGGCGGCCACGGGGAAAGGGCATCTTACCGACGTGGCGATCCATCAGGTGATTCCTAAACGCCCCGTCGAAATTATTTGGCGACCCGGAGAAGAACTGCCGCTCCACACCAACGGGATGCATTTCGAGGCCTTCGATGCCGAGGGGAACTGTTTGGGAACCTTGGAGGAATACAGCATGGGGGGCGGTGCGTTGCTTTCGGACCATGTGGAGACCACCGAGGCCTATCCCGAAAAAAACATGGAAGAAATTCTTCAGCTCTGCGAGCGGGAGGGGGTCACGTTTTGGGAATATGTGGCGAAGCGCGAAGGGGAGGAAATCTTCGATTATTTTTCCGAGATATGGAAGGTCATGGTGGAAGCCATCCGGCGGGGACTGGAAAACCACGGCGTGCTGCCTGGCGACGCCAGGCTTCCGCGCAAGGCACACTCGCTCCATCGCAAGAGCCGCATGCTCGCCACGAGCCTGAAAGAGGATGCGCTGCTGAGCTCCTACGCCTATGCGGTATCGGAGGAAAACGCCAGTGGCAACGTAATTGTCACGGCACCCACCTGTGGGGCCAGCGGGGTTTTGCCGGCAACACTCTATTATTTACAGAACGAATTGGATGTTTCCGACCGCGATGTGTGGCGCGCCCTTGCGACGGCGGGCCTGTTTGGCAATGCTGTAAAATCCAACGCCTCCATTTCGGGCGCTTATGTCGGATGTCAGGGCGAAGTCGGTGCAGGCTGCGCCATGGCGGCGGCGGCCGCTTCCCAGTTGCTTGGATGCAGCCCTCGTCAAATCGAGTATGCCGCCGAGATGGGACTGGAGCATCACCTTGGCCTGACTTGCGATCCCGTCCTCGGGCTGGTGCAGATTCCCTGCATCGAGCGCAATGTCCATGCCGCCCTGCGTGCGATCGATTGTGCCCACCTTGCCGCCCTCTCGGATGGCTCGCATGCCATCTCCTTCGATGACGCTGTCGCCGTTTTGCTCGAAACCGGCGAGGCCATGAATACCGATTTTAAGGAGACCTCTTCAGGGGGACTCGCCAAAATATACCGAAAACGCTATTGCGGCGGGAGCGATGATTCTTAGGAAAAGCCATTACGCCCTTCTCAATTTTCTCTCACAAAATCTTGATTCTTAAATTCATCGGTGGCCCCTTTTAAAACATTAAATTATAGGACTGGCCCCTTCGGCTGACCCCTTCGGCCTTTGCTTGCAGAGGGCGCGCCCCCTTCGGGAGGCACGCGCTACACTCACAGGATGAAGAAAACACGGCGTCGCAAACCCGAATATCCGCCATCAAAAACCAGCCATCTCCCGCAAGGCTTGACCTCTTGCAAGGCATAGGTTACCAATTATTAGTTTCTTTCGATATACGTTGAAGAATTCGAGGAGGTGTCAAATGGGGAAAAAGCGGTTTTTTGCAAATCATTCAAAGTCCAGCGCCATGGTCATCGCCATCGCCGTCCATGCGTTACTTCTTGTTGTGGCCATCTCGTTTGTGGTGATAAAGGTAAAAGACCGCAAGGAGCCGGAACCATTCAAGGGGGTATCGCTGGAGCACAGGCAGCCGCCCCCGGCCCGGTCGAAGGTACTGCCCAATATCAGCAAGAACCCCGCTGCCAACCCCCAGCTCCAACAGCCCATTCCCACCCCTGTGCAGGATACCCTCGCCATCGTGGAGATTCCCGCCGTGGCCACGGTGGGCGTGAACCTTGACTCCATGGGCGAGAACAGCATAGGGGATTTGCCGAGCATGGACCTCTCGACCCTGTTTGGCGACGAGACCCCCACCGGCAATGAGCTTGCAGGCACATTCTTCGACCTCAAACAGACGAAGAGGGGCGAGCCGACCCAGATGGATAATGCCCGCTATATTGCGGAAGTGAACCAATTTGCCAAGGGCTGGAACCTCGGGGACTTCCGCGACTACTTCAAGGCACCCGCGCAAAAACATGCCTTCGTCTTCATGATTCCCACCATCGACGCCGACGCCGCCCCGAAAGCCTACGGGGTCGACAAGGTAGTTAAGCCCAAGCACTGGGTGGCCTACTACACCGGGAGCATTGCGCCCGAGGAAACCGGATACTACCGCTTCTGCGGGTTTGGGGACGACGTCTTGCTCGTGCGTGTCCGCGATCGGCTGGTGCTCGACGCAAGCTATCCGATCTGGGAGGGCAAAGTCACCGATTGGCACAGCGAGGATGAAAACAGCCGAACGTATCCCTTGGGAACCATGCCGATGGTCATTGGGGATTGGATCAAGCTGCATAAAGACAAGCCCTCGGAAATCGAGATCCTGCTGGGCGAATGCCCCGGCGGCAAGTTTTCTTGCCAATTGCTGATTGAGCAAAAGGGAAAGGAATACAAGCAGGTTCCCCATGGAAGCGAAGGCAAAACCCGCCCCGTCCTTCCGGTCTTCAAGACCAAGGCGATCCCCAAGGAGATGGTTGAACAAATGAAGATCGACCCCAGCCAGGCGACACTCGACGGGTCATCGTTCGGGGTGATCAAATGATGAAAACGAAGAACGGAACCGTGGCGCTGCTGGCCCTGCTGCTGGTGGTTGCGAAAAAAGGAGCCAGTCATAATAGTTTAGCGGAATCCTAAACCAAGGTGCCAGTCACCCTATAATTTAATGTTTTAAGGGAAGGGGTTAGTCGATGAATTTAAGAATCAAGGGGAAAGTGCCGACAAATCCTCCGCCCCGAGATGAGTTTGTACGCAGTATTATTTTGTAAGTTTGTGTTTAAGGATTGATTGGAAACAGCCGCGTTGTGCGGCTGTTTTTGTAAGGAGTCGAGATGAAGAAAATGGTTTGGGTTGTGGCGGGATTGGTTGTACTGATCGGTGCGATGGTTTTGATTAGCCGCGAGAGAGCACCGGGAACGCAGGGGGAAGATGGAGGGGCGCAGGCCTCTGACGCTCCAGAAAATGAATGGGTTCGGTTGGTGCAATCTGGAGAGAGTCTGCAAGATGCAGGGCGATACGGTGGTGGCAAGCGACGGGGACGTCGCTTCTACGAAGGAGACATTGTCGGAGGCGATTGTGAGGCTGGAGGAGGAGGGAACTGAAGCGGGTCGTGAACTCTTGGTGTCATATACTACGGATGATAATCGACAAATAGCCGCGGCCGCAAAAATGGCTTTGGAAAAGATGGATGCGCGGAGTTAGAACCTTTGTGGAAGGGATCAACTTCTTACTGTTCACTTTCCATTTCCATAGGTTGTTGCTACCGAAAACGCTATTGCGGCGGGAGCGATGATTCTGATTTGTCAAAATGTTGTTGAAATAGGTTCGATGGGGTGTTTTGATCCTCCTCAATTAATAAATACCTATGGGTATTAAGGGAATTTTAAAATGAAAGCACTGGTTAAGAAAAAGGCCGAATCCGGTTTGTGGTTAGAGGAGGTCCCGATTCCTGAAGTCGGGCCGAACGATGTCTTGATCAAAATCCGCAAAACAGCGATCTGCGGCACCGATGTTCATATCTATAAATGGGACGAATGGGCCCAGAAAAATATTCCGGTTCCGCTGACGATCGGGCATGAGTTTGTGGGCGAAATTGCGGAGATGGGCAGCAACGTTCAAGGCTTCGAAGTGGGTGATCTGGTGAGCGGGGAAGGGCATGTGGTTTGTGGACACTGCCGCAACTGCCTGGCCGGTCGTCGGCACCTCTGTGCGCATACGAAAGGCGTCGGGATTAATATTAACGGAGCCTATGCGGAATATCTTTCCATTCCCGTCACCAATGTCTGGTTATGCGACCCCTCGATCCCCGAGGAAATGTTTGCCATCTTCGACCCCTTTGGTAATGCCACCCATACGGCACTTTCCTTTGACGTGCTGGGCGAGGATGTTCTGATTACCGGTGCGGGACCCATCGGAATCATGGCGGCGGCCATCGCCCGCCACGCGGGCGCCCGCCACGTGGTGGTGACGGATATTAACCCCTACCGCCTAGAGCTGGCCCAAAAATTGGGCGCGACCTGTGTGATCAATGTCGCCGAGGATAATCTGGCGGATGCCATGAAACGCCTCGGCATGAAAGAGGGCTTCGACGTCGGCCTTGAAATGTCCGGCAACCCGTCGGCCTTCCGCTCCATGCTCGACACCATGACGCATGGTGGAAAAATTGCGATGCTGGGCATTCTGCCCGGCGATGTGGGGATTGATTGGAACACCGTTGTTTTCAACGGGCTGATGTTGAAAGGGATCTACGGGCGGGAAATGTATGAGACGTGGTATAAGATGACGAGTATGCTACAGAGCGGATTGGATATTTCATCCATCATTACCGACCGCTTCCACTACACGGAATATGAAAAGGGGTTTGAACGGATGATTTCCGGGAATTCCGGTAAGGTCGTGCTGAGCTGGGTGTAGGCTGAATGCTTTTTTTGAGTAGGAAATGAAGAATGATACAATGGAGTTTGTAGTGATCGAATAAAATAACAACAACCCAGGGGAGGGGAACATGTCGAATATCGGTTCATACGATGAGCAAATTAAGGATTTCAGCTGGTCCATTGCGGAGCAGGAGCTCGATTATCATGACGGCGATGTGATCAACATTGGCTGGCACTGCTCCGACCGCATTTGCCAGATGGGCAAGGCCGCCAAGACGGCCCTGATCTGGGAAGGCCTCGGCGGGGTTCAGAAGG
>JAUXGY010000174.1 GCA_030621805.1 Kiritimatiellales bacterium
GTGGCGATGCCTTCCATGTACCAATCGATAATGCGGGGATTGAGCAGGTGAGCACATTCGTGCGCGAGGAGGGGGAAATAGTTGGGGTGGTCGGGATCGACGCCAAGGTAGATGGCAAATACCCCGTTGGTTGAATCGACGCATTCGGTGAGCGAGAAGTCTTCAGCGATGTGGTATCGGCGGGCTTCGGGAAGCTTTTTAGATCGGCGAAGAATGACTTGGCCGATGGGGATGGAAGGTTGCCCAAACTCCGCAATAGCCTGCTGGAGCGCATGGGCGATGAAGGCCTCGGAGTCTGCATCCGCAATCGGCTGGTAGGCCTCGTGCCAAGGGCCGGGCGGCTTCCCGCCGGAGAGCTGCATGCAGCCAGAAAGGACGAGCAGACAAGGAAAAAGGCACAACACCCCGAAGAAGTGTCGCGCCTTGTTTGTTGCCGCTTTCAAAAGAACTAGTCCCAAAGCGTGTCGGGATATTTCCCGGCGGCGTGCATGGCTTTCAGTTCACCCGCAACGGTGGCTTTGTCGTCCGGATAGGTGACTCCAAACCACGAATCGTGCGAACTCAGCACCTGTACGCGGGTTTCGCCAGAGCGGATCATTTCGTCGACAATGGAAGGAATAAACCATTCCGATTTCATCTCCATTCCCTGGGCGGTTAGAAAGGCCGCGAAGCGGGACTCCAAGGCTTGGAAAAACTTCGGGGTAAAGCCCCAGAAGTTCATGGAGCAAATTTCTTCGCCGGTCATATCGATTAGGCTACCCGTGCCGGAATCCTGCACCACACCCTCGGCGTTGCGCTCAATCGTCAACCGCTCCACCACACTCGCAAGTGAGCCGTTTTCTACTTCGCAGATCCCACGGCTCACGGAACCGTTGGGCGAAAGTGTATTTTTTAATTCAAAGCCGACCATGCAGCTATCGGTGCTATCGCCGTCCATGCCCTGTAGCTCGTTGGAAATCACCCTGAAAGCTTCGGCTCCATAGTAGTCGTCAGCATTTTGTACGGCAAACGGGGTATCGACCGCATCCTTACAAGCGAGAATGGCCTGCCCGGTTCCCCATGGTTTTTCACGTCCCTCGGGCACCGAGAACCCTTCGGGCAGGGCATCAAGTTCCTGATAGGCATAACCCACCTCAATCTTGCCCTCGAAGCGATTCCCCACGGCCTCTTTGAACGCATCGGAAAAATCCTTGCGAATGATGAAAACCACTTTCCCGCAGCCCGCGCGGAGGGCGTCGTATACCGAATATTCAATGAGCGTCTCGCCACTCGGTCCCATGGGGTCGATTTGCTTGAGTCCGCCGTAGCGGCTTCCCATACCTGCGGCCATAATCACTAGAGTTGGTTTCATAATGTATCCCCTAATATTCTAGGTTGTCTCTTCTAAACGAAAGCCGGCGGCCTTGCCGAGGTCGGCAACAGGATAGCGGGTTAAAGTGAACGTTTCGGTTGCGGACTATTCCACCACCGGACTTCCGTCGGTCGCTGGCTTGGTGGGGTCGCCGACGATTTCCTGAACCTTAATGGTAATGTTTCGGATTTCCTCGAGGCCCAGTGATTCGCGCACACTTTCGCGCACCCGTTGTTGAAGGATCTGGGAAAGCTCGGGGATCTTGGTTCCGGCAACGACTTTCACTCCCAATGAAATATCAACGGAGTCCTTCCGTTCGATCAACTTTGAATCAATATTCTTGATCGCGGAAAACTCTTTGCCCACGCGTTCGATAAAGTCGCAGATGGCCTTGGTGCTGATGCCCACGCTTCCATCTTCGGAATGAAAGTTAATGAAGGTCTCTTTTTTCTTCCGAAAGCCGCCGACCCAGCGAAGAACAACAGAAAGAATAAGGACGACCCCCAAGCCGATGCTGACCACGGGCATTTCCAACGCATCGGAGATCTGCTGGCCGACCGGGCGGTTGATGGTATTTCCATAGATCAACCCGCTACCGATGAGCAGCAACAGCAGGGTCACAACAATGTCACCGAGTCCACCTGATCGTGATTTCATACCCTACTCCCCTTCTGTTTTGGTGCCGGTGTTGCGGATCCCTTGAACCACCACATTCACAGCAAAGACCTTCTTCCCCGTCATGCTCTCCACGGATTCCTTGACCGAAGACTGCAACTGCACGCAGATATCCGGGATGCACACACCGTATTCAAGAACAACGGCAAGGTCGATCGTGAGCAACTCCTCGTTTTCCTTCTCGACCCGGATTCCTTTATCCTTCGGGCGCTTTCCAATCATGCCGGCAATGCCGTCGGCCAGCGAGCCCTGAAGCTCCACCACCCCGGGCATGTTTTTGGCGGTTTCGTGCGCGATAATAGCAATCACGTTGTTATGGATATTGATCTGGCCAAATTCCGAACCCGATGGCTCCGCTACGGAAAACTCCCGGGGATCGGCGATTGCGTGTCCTGCTTGCTCTGTCATCTTTCCACTCCTTATCGATCGTTACGAATTAAGAAAACTTTCATGCATGAATTTTTCAAGGAACGCCGTGTTGTAGGTTCCTTGGATAAAGCGCTGGTCGGACAACAAGGCCTCGCCCAGCGGCACAGAGGTGCTAGGCCCGTTGATGGTAAACTCCTCAAGCGCCCGACGCAGGCGGGCAAGGGCTTCGTCGCGATCTTTGCCTACGGCAATGATCTTACCGATCATGCTGTCGTAATACGGAGAGATCGTGTAGCCGGAATAGACGTGCGAGTCGATCCGGATGCCCGGCCCTCCCGGAAAGTGAACCGCATCCACCGGCCCCGGGGAGGGGGTGAAGTTGTTGTATGGATCTTCCGCATTCACCCGGAACTCGATCGCATGCCCGCTGATTTTCACTTCGTCTTGAGTGAAGGAAAGCTTTTCACCGGCGGCCACGCGGATTTGCTCCTTCATGAGGTCGATGCCGCTAACCTCTTCCGTAACGGTGTGCTCCACTTGAATGCGGGTGTTCATTTCCATAAAGTAAAACTGTTTGGCCGTTTCGTCGTACAGAAATTCCAATGTGCCGGCGCTATCGTAGTCGACAGCCTTGGCGGCCTTGACAGCGGCATCGCCGAGGGCCTTGCGCTCGTCGTCGGTTAGCGTTGGGCACGGAGCCTCCTCCACCAACTTTTGATGGCGGCGCTGGATGGAGCAGTCGCGCTCGCCCAAGTGGCAGACATGGCCGTGCTTGTCTCCGATAATCTGGACTTCGACGTGTCGGGCGGATTCAATGTACTTCTCCATGAACAGGTCGGGATTACCAAAGTTGTTTTCGCCTTCAGCGGCCGCGGCCATGAAACCCTGCACGAGACTGACATCGTTACGTGCCACGCGCATCCCTTTTCCGCCTCCCCCTGCAACGGCCTTAAGCAGCACGGGGTAGCCCATCTCTTGGGCCAACGCGAGAGCGTCGTCGGAGGTCGGCAGGATTCCGTCAGAGCCGGGAGTGATGGGTACGCCAGCCGCCTTCATGGTGTCGCGTGCAATGGCCTTGTCGCCCATGTTACGGATGCAGTCCGGCGAAGGCCCGATGAAGGTAATATTACAATTTGCGCAGACTTCGGCAAAGTGTGCGTTCTCGGCGAGGAAACCGTATCCGGGATGGATGGCATCCACATCCGCGATTTCGGCGGCGCTGATTATGTTGGTAATTTTCAGATAGCTTTCGCTGGCGGCGGCGGGACCAATACAAATGGCTTCGTCGGCCATCTGGACATGCAGCGAATCCGCATCGGCATCGGAATAGACCGCAACGGAGCGAACACCCAGCTCCTTGCAGGCGCGAATAATACGCAGGGCAATTTCGCCGCGGTTGGCAATCAGTACCTTTTCAAACATGGGCGACTCCCTTATTTAGGTTCTACGAGGAAGAGCGGTTGCCCGTACTGCACCGGTGTGGCATCGTCGACGAGGACCTTGGTGATCACTCCGCTGACTTCCGCCTTAATCTCGTTCATCACCTTCATCGCTTCAATGATGCAGACCACGGTATCTTCCGAAACCTCGGTGCCGACCTGAGCAAAATTATCCGCTTCGGGAGCAGGCTTGCGGTAGAAGGTGCCTACGATCGGGGAAGGAATCTCGATCAACCCATCGTCGTCATCCACCGGCACTGCGGCGGCCGGGGCCGCCACGGCAGGAGCGGCTATGGGGGCCGCCATCACAGGAGTTCCCACGGGAGCCGCCGCTACCACGATTTGCTGTTCGCCACCGCGCTTGAGCGCCAGTTCAAAATCTTCATCTTTCATCGCGAACTCGGTCAGATCGTTGTTCTTCATCAGTTCCACGATGCGCTTGATATCCTTGATTTCCATAATAGCCTCTCCTTGGTTCGATCCATCTCCTAGTGCTCGGAAAACTAAACAAGATTTTCGCCACATTGCCCAGCCCTAATCCGAAAGGACTTTTATTGGAGGAAAATAGGATTCCTATCCAGCTAAAGTATGCCATAGGAAACAACAGAGGAGGGCCATAAGCAAAACACTCTTCGTTATTTTATTTCGTGTAGCCACCCTATCCGCCTCCCTTCGGGTGGAAATAAAGGCGGTTTTTATGCCATACCGAGCAAGCGAAGGTTGAGATGGAGGAACCCTCCGGCCAGGGCGGCGCCGAAGCCAAAGATATAGCTTCCGACGGGCGTTAAGAAAATGAGCGCCGCGAAACCGAGGAAGATGCGCGGGGCGTATTTACGCTTAATCTCTTCGAGTCGGGGACTAAAGGCCGAGATGACGGAATAGCCGTCGAGCGTCGGGACGGGCAGCATGTTGAGAACAAAGAGCGCCCCGTTCACATAGCTTGCATAATAGAAAAAGTTCATGATGGGCTCGGACAAACCAATGCGCGCCACAACGGCCGTGGCGAGAGCAAACAGGGCGCAGAGAATCAGGTTCATGAGCGGCCCGGCAAACGAGATCATCGCACGCTTGCGGTTTTCCGCACGGCGGCGGGATTGACCGGCACCGACCCCCAGGCAATCCCGATCAGGAAC
>JAUXGY010000169.1 GCA_030621805.1 Kiritimatiellales bacterium
AATGTAAGCAGAATCATTGGTTTCAACCCCATAGCTCGTCGTATGAATTCCATTAGTAAGATGGAGTGGCCATGTTTCAGCTGATACTGCTCCTCCGCTGACGAATCCTGTAAAAACGATACACCACACCCAACGTTTTATGGCATCCTCTGCCGAGCAGCATATAGTTCGCTGATCCGAAAATGCATGAAGCCGCCGAAAGACACCCAGAAACAACAATCCCTTAATCATAACACCCCTCCCGGGCTTGAATACTGCATGTTGATTCCAGAACCACCCCAGATCCCAGACGCACGCTACTTGGCTCTCCCAAATACCGCCGGCACAACAACCCATTAAAAATCTCACATTTCAACTCGTCAAATTAAAAATATATTATTTTGTAACACTGAAAACGTGATCATATTAAATCTATATCTATTGTTTTTTTACTTGTTCTCTCGGTCTTATTTGTCCTTCTAGTATTAGTACGTGCGTAAGAACCAAATCTTATTCTGTAATGCCATTTTTCTGAGACAGGAACATCAACGGTACGATAAAGGCGATAAAAATTATTTTGCCTCGAAATTATTCTGCCTATCTAGTCTTTCCGAACAGGTGCAATCTTCGGGGTTGAAGAAGTCGCGGTCGTCAGATTCGACATAGTAGATTTCGGCATCGTGAGGTGCTACGGACTGTATCTTGGCGGTCAGGTCGCGTCCCTGTTGGTTGAAAGCATCCCAATCAAATTCGTAGGTATATTTCCGGAACTGGGCATCATAAGCGGCCTGCCATGCAGACAATTCCTCCGTCAGCCCTTCATTCCCCGACTCAAGGATTGATCTTAACCTGATTTGCTTGCAGCAGTCCCAAACCCCTGTCGACCGGTGATATGCCATTACTTTGAATTTCTTGTGCATTGGATCTATCCTTCCAAATCAATTTCATCTCTCTTTATCATCCTATACGTCCCGGCAGGGAAAACCTTACGCGGGATGGGTGTTTTTATGAGAGAAAAAAGGGCTCTACGTAGAATTTTATGGTGGCAAGCGGGTTTACCGCTCACAGACAACACCAATAATTTGCAACGAATGTAGGAAAAGCAACGAATCAAACAGACGGGAACCATTGCGAATTCCTGCAAACAGAAGGCATTAGCCGGTATTCAAAGAGGGTTCATCGCTACGGAGCCATCGCGGGGAACATTCGTTGCCATTAAAATCTACGAAGAACCGGAACGATAGAAACCGGAGGACAGAGATCCTACCATCAACGAAACCAACTTCTTGATACATATTTCGAAGGCAGAGTAAACGCCCCGCTGAACAAGCGAGAGACTCATTCTACTTTATACCGAAAAGTTTTAGTCGCGATGGTATCAGCAATCAAAACGACGGGGAGAAATACGCTATTCCTGTCCATCAAGACATGGAAGTTGCATGATGTACACCTTGCCATCAGAAAGAAGATACAGATGGGTTCCATCGGAATTAAGAACCACCCTATCTAGCTTAAAGTTCATTGCGCGTGAATCGAAGATCGGATAGAGGTCGCTTTTCAGGGCTATATCCAACCGTCCGTCCTGCATGGGAAGCACGACCAGGTCAGAGTATGGGTTAAATACGGGGGTTCTGAGTTCCTGCCCAACCCAGTGGTTACAGGAAGAATACATGGCCGATCCTTCACCATCCGGCAATGACCGTTTCTTGAATATATCCCCCCAGTACCTGCACCAATAGAGCTCCCTCCCTGATTGTTTATCTATCTGGGGCATGAGCGTCATAACAGTTCCCGAGCCGGCAATAATCTCTTCAGCCCGCTCGCTTACGGTCTCTATGTTCGAACCGGAGAATGAGGGTAATTTGATCGACCTAACAGGCCCTTCTGCTGAGCTAATCAAGGCTCGGTCACCGCCTTCGGCATCCTTTTCAATAATGGCATCATGAAACCCGGGTTTCGCCTCTGTGAATGCCTCCGACCAATCCCCTGCACGAAGGATTCTCATAAATTGGCTCCAGTTTCCCCCGATGATCAGATAGTCGCCCGTATCACTGAACTTAGCAGGGGCGTTCTTTTCATATGGGTATGGAATCTGTTCAAGAACGGTGGCTAACTTTAAATCCGCGGCGTAATACTTGTTCGGAGAAGCAAGTTCAATCAACCAGCGCCCTTTTGGATCACACACTATCCCCGCTACATCCCGCGGAGCCGGAACGACTCTTGACTCTGGTTCGGGGTTATATGCGTTGGAAATCTCATACACCTTTCTGGAGCCACCTTCCTGTTCTACAATCGCAAAAACTTGATCGGGTCGCTCACCTTGGCAAATCTCCTTCGCATCCCCATCCACAATCAGAGGTTTCAAGGATAGCGATTTTGTATCGTAGCAATGCAGCCGTCCATCCCCGGATAGCAACAATGAGACTCCATTGTTTTCTATCGCACAATCGACCAAATCCCGCCTTGGAATGTTCTGCTGAAAGTCAAATCCCTGTAAATCAACCGTTGATCCCGAAAATAAAATGCCGTCCTTGGTGATGACCAGAGCTTGTGTCCCATCCGGCGACAAGGTTGCTACATCCCAGTCACGTAGTGTAAGCCATCTGCGTCCATACGGCAAGGGATCCCATTCCCCGGGGAGGTCGTATCTGTAAGGATTGGACCGCTGCGCGATGGCCTCCTGATCGGCGGAGAAGATCTCGCCACAATATTCATGCAACCCCCATAGCTGATTTTCCGGAGAAAAAGAAAAATCACAGAAAACACGATTCCTTCCTGCAAAGTATTTGGTTTGCATCCCGTTCACCAAGTCGAAAACATAAGCAAATGTGTCGTCCGAACCCGGTCGGCAAAGCAACCACCGTTCATTGGGGGACATTCGCAAGACGGTATTGCCCCGAGTAGTCGACGAGTTGATCGGCATCTTGATTTCCGGGAAAAACCATGTGTCGCATTGCTGTTCCAAAAGGTTTATCCAGCAAAGAACCCCTCCTCCAAGCACAACGGCGATATGGCTTTGGTTCTTGTTCGGAAGAAGAGCAGAGACCGGCCATGCCTTGGCCGTCATGTTCATTTTTTCATGAAGCACGGCCAACTCCTTTTCCGACAAGCCATAATCGAAGGACAAAGGCGGAAACGTTAGTTTGCCAACATCCAGCACAGGCTCCCATTCTTCCCCGACACCGCGCAGTCGATATATTACTGAGCCGCAACCTGCCCACAGCGTCCCGTCATCACTTTCGTAAAACGCACTACCGCCCTTCAGCTCACCAGGTAACTGCAATTGATTCACTACCCTTCCGGGTGGACTCCACTTCCCGAAACCATAATCCTTGATTGAAACCAGCGGATCCTTCTCATAGCCAAACTCGGAGTTCAGTTGAATTTTGCACGCTTCGGAACCTCCAACCACCCATACATTCCGGCTCTCCTTGCATTGGACCATCTTCTGCACATTGGTAATGCCTGTATCGATCGAACCCCGCCAAGGGTTCATGGCTTCTGCAATGCGAACCTTGAGCAAAGACTCCTCGTCAAGTTCCTCCATGCCGTACTGATCGTACAATTGCCAAAATACAGCAACAGCAGCCTCGTAGTGTTGCACTCCATAGTGAGCCGGAATTAGGCTAATCAGGCTTTTGCGGTGCTCGGAAGTTGCCCTCACCCGCTGGAGGTTCGCCTCCACCCGCTGGCGTTCCGTCTCTTTCTGCTCCGCCCGAATCATGAAAAACGCGACACCAAATACAAGTGCGGTCAACACCAGAAGAGTGCGTGCGGTCAATACCAGTCGACGCATCCGTTTCTTCCGAGAATCACGTTCCTTGATTGCGACCTCGATACTACCTAGCAAGATTTTATGCCCTACCTCGTTTTCGTCCAACAAGGATTGCGCTAGATCATAGTCGCTCCTCGCAAAGGCACACTGCGCATAGTCCAGCGTTGCCTCCTTCAGTAATTCCCGGGCATCGAGGTTGCCTTCCCACAACTCCAAGGCCTCGCGAAGCCCATAAACCGCCCGGTTGAAAAGTTCATAATCCTGCTCTTCTTTTGCCCGATCAAGATTGGCTTTTGAGTTGGCAAGCAATATCAGGCTCTCGGAGTGGGAGCGGTATTCCCGGAGAGCCTCCTGAAAGGATTTGGCATCCGGATAGCGGTCGGCCGGAGCCGTCGCCATGGCTCTGAGTGCAATCCGGAGCAACTCGCCATCTTCCTCGACCGGATCAATATGGTTCTCGGCCGCGGCAAGCAGGCAGAGCCGCGGATCCTTTTCCCTGCGGGGCGGGCGGCCAGTGATAATCTGATAGAGTATCGCCCCCAACAGATAGACGTCGCTGGCCTCCCCCAGCCGGTTCTTATCCACCTTGGCCATCTCGGGAGCCATATAGACGGGTGTGCCGCAATAGGCTGTGTCAGAAGGGAGCAGGCCAATCACATTGACCCCACCCAGCGAACAGGCCGCCCCCCAATCCATCACCATGATCTCGCCAAACGCCCCCAGCATAATGTTCTGCGGCTTTAGATCCCGATGCAAAATCCCCTTTGAATGGGCGAAAGAGATGGTGTCCGCCACGCGTAGCAGAATATCCAGATTTTCATCCAGCGTCTTTTCCGAAATGAGTACGCTCCACGGGTGCCCCTCGACTTCCTTCATAGCGTAGAACACATGCCCGTCACCGTCCACGCCAAGGTCATACACCGGGACGACATTGGGATGATCCAAGCAGCCGGTCACCACGGCTTCGGACATCAGGGCCTCTGCGGCAGATGCTGAAGCCTCGTGCTCGGGCTTGACCATCTTCACGGCCACTTCGCGGTTAACGGAAGCCTGATGGGCGGTGTAGACCACCCCCATCCCGCCAGCCCCCAGCTTCTGGCGTATTTCAAAGTCTACCGGCCCGGTATCCTTCGAACCCATTGTTCCCAAAGACCGGGCACTCGGCGGCGGCAGGGAGTCGGACAACGTGTGCCAGCTACCGGATCGAATGGAGTCCTCCGAAGTCATTTCCGGAGAGAGGGAATCCTCCCACAGCTTCATGGTTTCTTCTTCAATC
>JAUXGY010000296.1 GCA_030621805.1 Kiritimatiellales bacterium
AGCTCTTATTTGGTGGTGCGCTCGGCGGATTGTGGTCAGATGTCCATGGTGATCTGGATGCGGCGGGAGGACGGAGTGGTCTTGGACTCGCTAGCGTGTATGCCGATTGGCTTGCCGACTCATGGTATACGGAACTGGGACTCTCTTATGGAGATGCTAAAAGCGATTCCGAGCGCGTGGACACGACGGGTCAGCACTATAAGGGCAGCTTTAACTCGGCTTTGTTCGGAACATGGATTGAAGGTGGATACACCATCGACCTGAAGAAGGTTGAAATCGAACCCTATGGCCGCGGGGTCTATGTTTCCGGCCACCACGATGAGTTTACCGATGGAGGCGGGGTTGCCCCGCTTACAGTGGATGCGAGTACAACCGACAATCTGACTGCGGAGGTCGGACTGCGAGGTCGAAAGTGGTGGAACCTGAAAAACGGAAACGCCTTCTGGTTATCGCTGAAGGGCGGGTGGCGCAACGAGTTGCTCGACACAACCGTGATCACAAGTGGAACGATCGCCGGGGCACCCCAGAATGTCGTCAGTCCCGAATCCGATTCAACGGCGGTTGTGCTTGGAGTGAAGGCTGAGTGGATTTCAAATGATCGCGCTCTTATGAGCATAAATTACGAGCCTGTCATTTCCGACAACTGGTTCTACCATAGTATTAATTTCGACATGAGCTATCGCTTCTAACCTCCTGCTTCCGCAAATCCAGCCCCGCTCGCAAGCCGGGGCTTTTTTCGTGCCTTTTCAATGAGCGGAAGCTACATTCACTCGCCATGGCATCAATCGCAAAAGTTGTGGTGGAGATATCGCTGGACCGGGAATTTGACTACCGGATTCCTACGCATTTGCAGGCCTCCATCCGCGTGGGCTCGCAGGTGAATGTGCCGTTTCGTTCGCGCGAACTGCGCGGATTTGTGGTGGGGCTGTCGAACTATTCTTCCTTTGGCGACAAGCTCAAAGAGATCGCCGGGGTCGTGGGCGATAAACCGTTGATCCCCGACGAGATCATGAAACTGGCCTACTGGATTGCCGACTACTACTGCGCGCCCATCGAATCCGCCGTCCGCACCGTCCTCCCCAGCGCCGTCCGCAAGCGCGGCGCGCGACACAAGAAGCAGCTGGTGGTTTCGCTCGTAGACGGAGCTTCCAGCTCCGTTCGGGATGAACGAAAGATGTTGACCGATCCCTTGCTCGCACAAGCTGAATCAACACGCTCTTCCCAGTCCAACGAGGCTGGAAAGATTGCTGTCTGCTGGCGCAATCACGTCTACGAAGAGGAGCGAATTAACTATTTTGATATCCATGAACCGGTCGGGAACGAGCAGGGTAACCTTCCGCACTGGCGGCAGGAGGGCGCAACCTATTTTGTTACGTTCCGACTCGGCGATTCGCTGCCGCAATCCAAGTTGAGCCAATGGAAAGCAGAGTTGGCCGTATGGCAACGCGCCCACCCCGAACCGCACGCCGAAACCACGCGGCGCGAATACTACGAACTCTTCCCCTCCCGTTTTCAAAACTGGCTCGATCAAGGCATGGGCTCGTGCATTCTCGCGCAACCGAATTTGAAGCAGGTTGTTGAAGATGCGTTGAAGCATTTTGATGGGGATCGTTACACGCTCCGCGAGTTCGTTGTGATGCCCAACCACGTCCATGTGCTCATTAGTCCATTGGGCGAACACCTGCTTGCGGAAATCCTGCACAGCCTGAAATCGTTCACGGCGAATGAAATCAACAAGCGGCTGGATGAAAAGATGAATCCGGTGTGGCAGCATGAGTCATTCGATCATATCGTGCGCTCGCCGGAACAAGTAGAGCGTATTCGGCAGTATATTCGGGATAATCCGAAGAACGTAGACGGAGCTTCCAGCTCCGTTCAGGATGAAAGACCGGCGTTGATCGATCCTTTGCTCTCGCAAGCTGAATCAACACGCTCCGTCCAGCCCAACGGAGCAGGATGCTCCGTCTACGAAAAGCTGACCGCCAAGCAAAAGCTCGTTTTCCAAACTTTGGAAAAATGCGGCACGATGACCCTTTCGGAATTGAAGGAGCGGGCGGGTTGTTCGGAGTCGCCGGTTCGAACGTTGGAAAAGAATGGATGGGTGAAGATTGAAGAGGCAACGATCCTGCGCGATCCTCATGCAGGACTGGAACTGCTGCGAACGAAGCCGTTTGATCTGATGGTGGAACAGCAGACGGCGTTGGATGCGATCAATGCGTCGATGGTTTCCGAAAAGCCGATGCCGGTACTGCTGCATGGTGTGACGGGAAGCGGTAAGACGGAGGTCTATCTACAGGCGATCCAGTATGCGCTCGATCGGGGGCAGGGGGCGATTGTTCTTGTTCCTGAAATTGCGCTGACTCCGCAGACGGTGGATCGCTTCCGCTCGCGGTTTGGCGATTGCGTGGCGGTGCTGCATTCGAGCCTCTCGGAGGGTGAACGGCACGATGAGTGGCACCGTATCCGCAATGGGGAGGCGACGATTGCGATCGGCGCGCGGTCGGCCTTGTTTGCTCCGGTGGAAAACGTCGGACTGATCGTCGTGGATGAGGAACACGAGGCTACCTATAAACAGGATGAGGCACCGCGCTACAACGCGCGCGACGTGGCGGTGATGCGCGGTCATCTGGAGAATTGCTGTGTGGTGTTGGGTTCGGCGACGCCGGCGATGGAGTCGTTCAATAATGTGCGAGAGGGACGCTACAAATTAGCGGAAATGCTTCTGCGCGTGGACGACCGTTCGATGCCTCTCATGCGGGTGGTGGATATGCGCATCGAGGCGGAGAGGGAAGGCCACCCCACTATTTTTTCTGCCGAACTCGTGCAGGCGATCTATGAGCGGCTCAACTGCAATGAGCAGGTGATTCTCTTCTTGAATCGGCGCGGGTTTTCGTCGTCGCTCCAGTGCGAGCAATGCGGCTATGTGGCGGAGTGTTCAGAATGCAGTATTTCAATGACCTACCACAAGCGCGACCACAAGCTGCTCTGTCACATCTGCGGGGCGGAGGAAAAAGTGCCCGTGCGCTGTCCGGAGTGCCGCGACCCCGACTTTAAGTATGCGGGCATGGGGACGGAAAGGATTGAAGAAATTCTCGAAAAACTGTGTCCGAAGGCGAAGGTGGCGCGGATGGATTCGGACACCATGCGCAAGAAGGATTCATACCGTACGGTGCTCGATAAATTCCGCACGGGGAAGATCGATATCCTGCTCGGTACGCAGATGATTGCCAAGGGTTTGGATTTTCCGAATGTTACTCTGGTGGGGGTGCTCTATGCCGAT
>JAUXGY010000181.1 GCA_030621805.1 Kiritimatiellales bacterium
TGGTCTATACCAGCGAACACATGCTCCACGGCTGGCACTTCCTGGGCATGGAGCTTGTTCCCGAAAACTGCGACGTTGCCGAAAAGCTCGTCCACATGACCACCACCATGATCACCTTCGGCATGGGTGCTTCCACCCAAGCCCTATTTGCCCGCGTGGGCGGCGGCATCTACACCAAAGCCGCCGACGTCGGCGCCGACCTCGTTGGCAAGGTTGAAGCCGGCATTCCCGAAGACGATCCCCGCAACCCGGCAACCATCGCCGACAACGTGGGCGACAACGTGGGCGACGTGGCCGGCATGGGCGCCGACCTCTACGAATCCTACTGCGGCTCCATCCTCGCCACCGCCGCCCTCGGCGCGGCCGTTGGCGCACATAAGGTGATGAACGGAACCGGTACCGAAGCCGACGCCATCAGCCTCGTGACAGCCCCGATGATTGTGGCGGGCGTGGGAACGGTGCTCTCCATCATCGGCATGTTCATGGTGCGGTGCAGAGAAGGCGCCACACAAAAAGGCTTGCTCAAGGCGCTGCTCACCGGAACGCTCGGCAGCTCAGCGCTGATTGTGCTCGCGCTCGTCGGCATGTGGCAGCTCGATATGATTGCCGGCGGCATTGTTCTCTCCGTAATTTCGGGTCTTGCGGCCGGGGTTATTATTGGCCAGGCCACCGAGTATTATACCTCCGCCGAATTTAAACCGACTCAGGGCATCGCCGATCAGGCGGTCATGGGTCCGGCCACCACCATTATTGACGGATTGGCCACCGGCATGTATTCCACCGGCATCCCCGTCATCACCATCGTGATCGGCATCATCTGCGCCTTCGGCTTTGCGGGCGGATTCGGCGACCTGTCCATGGGCCTCTACGGCATTGGCTTCGCCGCTGTTGGAATGCTCTCCACGCTCGGTATCACCCTTGCAACCGATGCCTATGGCCCGATTGCTGACAACGCGGGCGGGAACGCCGAAATGGCGGGCCTCCCGCCGGAAGTCCGCGAACGCACCGATGCGCTTGACTCACTCGGCAACACCACCGCCGCCACCGGAAAGGGCTTTGCCATCGGCTCCGCCGCCCTCACCGCCATGGCACTACTCGCTGCCTATATTGAAGAAGTCAAAATCTGGATCGCCAAACTCGCGGGCGAAGGAACCTTCGCTGGCTTCACCGCCGAACAAGCGGAGCGCGCGGGGATCATGGATTTTGTCCAGTCCTTCGAGTTGCACATCATGAACCCGCTACTGCTTTGCGGCATGTTTATCGGCGGTATGATGGCCTTTGTCTTCTGCGCCATGACCATGAAGGCCGTCGGCCGCGCCGCGGGTGCGATGGTGGAAGAAGTGCGCCGCCAGTTCCGGGAGATCCCCGGCATCATGGAAGGCACCGGTAAGCCGGACTATGCCGCCTGCGTTGCTATCTCCACCAAAGGCGCGCAAAAGGAAATGCTCGTGCCGTCGCTGCTGGCTATCATTGTTCCGGTCGCCACCGGATTGGTTCTCGGTGTCCCCGGCGTGATGGGTTTGCTGGCGGGCGGCCTGACCACTGGCTTCGTGCTCGCCACCATGCTTAACAACGCGGGTGGGGCGTGGGACAATGCCAAGAAACACGTCGAGAACGGTGCGCACGGCGGCAAAGGTTCCGAAGCACACCATGCAGCCGTCGTTGGCGATACCGTCGGTGATCCGTGCAAGGACACCTCCGGCCCGTCGCTCAATATTCTCATTAAACTAATGACCATGGTCAGCGTGGTCTTCACGCCGGTGGTCATCAAGTTTTCTCCGGTGATCCAGGACTTCCTGCACATCGCTACGAAATAATTCCGGGCAAATAGGAATCCGTCAGCCGACGGGTTCCTCTCATTGAAAAAGGGCTTCCAGATCATGGAGGTCTTTTTTTGGATTCCATGTTCAGGATTCTTCTTACTAATCCGTGTCCACATTGCTTGAAAAATAGCGTCCTATCCGATAGCTATTTATTACTACGTATCCCGAAGGAGGATCCATTAATGAAAACTTACATCCTAAAAAATTTTCTTTGCTCTCTGCTCCTATTTACGGCGACAGGCCGGGGTGCTTATGCGGCTGAAGCCATCGTTGGATATTGGGATTTCACCATGACGGTTGGCGAAAACCAATTCGATTCCAAGCTGCACATCACCGCGGATGACGAAGGTGCGCTTAATGGGGTCTGGACCAGTCGGCGCGGCACGGCGGAGGTGAGCGATCTCAAATTCGCCGACGGCAAGCTCACCTTTTCTGTCAGAGACAAACGGGGAGATAACGAATGGAACGCTACCTATCAAGGGGTTGTTTCAGGCAGGATGTTCAGAGGCAAACTGAAGAGTGACTGGGGCGAAATCCCTGCAAATGGAGTCCGCGGGACCAAAACCTCTAAACCCAAACGAGTCTATGTTCAGCCGGATCCCATCGTGAAACCGGTGCGCACGGAAATCATCAGCCCCATCAGAAATGAAACGTTCAATAAAAACGGCACCGCCCGGGAACGCAGGCAAGGCGGCAATCCCAGACAGGTTTCGGGCTATCTTGTGTTTGATGGCTCAATGGATGGCGATCGCCAAGTGGATCCGCAAATCGCCGTGGGCAGTGGGTATGTATTACATGGCTCCAATAGCGGGCTGATCATCTACGACAAGGACGGAAATTTCGTGCAGGGAGTTCATCAGGACTGCTTCAACGGCGGCATCGATCCAAAGCTGTTCTTCGATCCGCATAATCAGGTGTTCGGTTTCGATCTCTGGAAATATTGGGACAAGGAAAAAATCAAGCCGGTGAATGTTTCGATCTCGGAAACATCCGATCCAACCGGAGCATGGAACACCTATCCTGTACCCGCGCCGGGAGGCCGCGATGGCGGGGCCATTGGCTATAGCAAGAAATGGATCGGCTATTCATTCCCCGGCGGGCCGGAACAAACTTTCATCATGAAGATGGTGGATGCCAAGGCGGGAAAGAAAGCCACCATCTACCATTTTCCCGGCAATCTCGGTGCTCCGGTCATGAGCCAGGACGGTATCGACGATCTCTATTTCTTCAACTTTAGCAACTCCCGCTTCATCATACGGAAAGTAACCGAAGATGAGGATGGCTCCCCGAAAAGCGTTTTGGTTTCAACGGCAGAACATGGACTTGAATATGTCGGTCGGCCGCCGCAGTCACCCCAGAAAGGCACCGAGCAGAAAACCTCTTCGGGCGACCGCAATCCCAAAAATATTATCCTTCAGAATGAGTGTATCTGGTTCTCGCAGACCATCAATTACGACGGCAGAGCCGCCGTACAATGGCACCAGATCATGCTCGATGGATCGATCGTCCAAACGGGGTTGATCAGCAATTCCACAAATAGCTATATCCAAACCACCATCGCAGTTAATAAAAATGAGGACGTACTGGTTGGCTTTCAGGAAACCGGTGACGATATGTTTATCAGCCCACGAATGGCGTTCCGCAAATCGACCGATGCCAAAGGCTCCACGCGGGAAATCATTAAGCTCGGCGAAGGCAAAGGCGCCACCAATGGCACATCCTGGGGCGATTATAGCGGGTCAACAGTCGATGCTGATAATATGCTCGACCTGTGGACCATTCAGAGCATAACGGATGAAAAGGGCAAGGGTGATACGCTTATCGCCAAAGTGCCCATGACCGATAAATAAGCCTGGAGGTAGACCCTAATGTCTTTCGATTTACTAAAAATTGTCAAGGAACTGGACTTTGAACGTCTGGCCGGAACCAAAAACGAAGCTACCGCAGCGGCGGTGATTACCGGGTATCTCGACCGGATGGGTCTCGACTACCGCCTCGACCCCTTTGAGCTTTCTACGTTCGATACCGGAACCGGGATGTTGGAAATTGGAGCGCATAAGCTACCTCTTCATCCGTACGGTCTCTGCTCCGATGCGGAGGTTGAAGGCGAACTGGTCTATCTTGAAAACCCCGATGCGTTGCGACATTGCACGGGCCGGTTTGAGGATAAAATCCTTCTGACGTGCGGCTCTACCCGCGAGATGGCAAAATTGCTGAAAGAGAATGGCATCAAGGGGTTCATCTGCACCGGGTCGCCTTTCCGGGAAGCGCACAGTCTTTCCCATCGCCAGTGCGATTTTGAGAGAACCATTGTCCCCGGCGCCACGATCAAGCATGATGACGCCCTCGTGCTGCCGGAGCAATCCGGTCAGCCATGCCGCATGGTGATCAAGCAGGCTTCACGTGCGGCGACCGCCCATAATATTGTGGTTGAACTGAAGGGAACCCAGCCGGATCGGCACTTGACCTACCTCGTCGGGCATTACGACACCGTTTCGCGGTCGCCCGGTGCTTGCGACAACTCGGGGGGAACGGCGGTGATTCTCGATCTGCTCAGGCACTTTCAGGCCCATCCGCCGAATCGCGACCTGACCGCCATCTTTTTCTCCGGCGAGGAGCTGGGGCTCAACGGAAGCCGGGCCTATGTGAAGGCGAACGAGCAAGAGATCAAGGAGCGGGGTCGTCTGGTGGTGAATGTGGATGTGGCCGGCGACGCCCTTGGCCAGAATATGATCTGCGTGCTGGGCAGCCACGAGCTGCGCGGCTACTCCGAGGGCATCCTTCGCGAACAGGGCTTCTTTGTGAAGCACTCCATCGATATTTACAGCAGCGACTGCATCCCGTTTTCAACGCTGGAAGTACCCTCGCTAAACGTGGCTCGCTATGGCGGGATGGCCTCCTCTCAGGGACATACTCCCAACGACCGCCATGAATATATCACCGACCGGGCCCTGAAGGAAAACTCCCAAACTACACAGGTGCTCCTTGACCGCATCCTCAACGCCGAGTTCTATCCGGTGGACAAGAAGATCGACAAGAGCCTCAAGGAAAAGATCGAGCGCTATCAGTGGTTCATGA
>JAUXGY010000065.1 GCA_030621805.1 Kiritimatiellales bacterium
CCCCCCCCTGCGGATCACATGACTGATACCAAATTAACTTGAGTCGTATTTATCCCTCGCTCGTTCGCTCTGCTCACTAAAGACGCAGAGGCCTGCGACCCTCCAGCTATATAAACCCGTCCTGTGCAGATCAAGTGTCGCCCCAAAAAAGCTTTCTTTTTCTGCAAACATCCGTATGTTTGCGCGCTTATTAAATGGAGCTTCCCATGCGCATAAAACCTGTTTGCTTGATGTTTTTCACAGTGGTCCTGTTAACGATTCAAGCCTCTGCCTCCCCCAAGAATATTATCCTTTTCATTGGCGACGGCATGGGCGCAAGCCAACTTTCAGCCGCCAAATATATAAAGGGCGAACTACAGATGGAGCGCTGCACAGTCGGTGGACTTGCCACCACCCACAGCATCGACCGGATGGTGACCGACTCCGCCGCCGCAGGCACGGCGCTGGCCACGGGTCATAAAACCACCAACGGCACCATTGCCCAGACCCCGCAAGGCACTCCGCTGAAAACCGCGCTGGAAATAGCGGAGGAACAAGGCAAATCAACGGGGCTGGTGGCCACCAGCGCCATCACCCATGCCACCCCGGCCTCCTTCGGAGCGCATGTTCCAAGTCGGGGCATGCAAGCCGAAATCGCGGAGCAGCTCGCCGCCCAGGAGATCGAAGTCCTTTTCGGAGGCGGGCACGCATTTTTTATTCCCCAATCGATGGAAGGCAGCATGCGCAAGGACGACAAAAACGTGCTCGAAACCCTGGAAAGCCGGATGACGGTCATCACCACCGAAGAGGAATTCAAAGCCTTGGGAACCCCGAACCGCGTGGCGGGGCTTTTCGCAGATAACGGCTTGCCCAAAGTTTCGGAGGGACGCATCGAACTCGCCGCCATGACCCAGAAAGCAATTCAGGTACTTGCACAAAACAAGAAGGGCTTTTTCCTAATGGTGGAAGGATCGCAGATCGACTGGGCCGGCCACGCCAACGATGCAGAATATGTCCTGCGCGAAACCCTCGATTTCGATGATGCGGTAGGCGTGAGTCTCGACTTTGCTGAGCACGACGGAAACACGCTCGTTATCGTAACCGCCGACCATGAGACCGGCGGATTTGCTGTACTAGACGGATCGGTTGGCAGCAATACCGTATCCAAGACCGCCTTCGCCACCAAAACGCATTCCGCCACCATGGTTCCGGTTTTAGCGTACGGCCCGGGATCGGAAGCCTTTGGCGGAATAATCGACAACACCGACATTGGAAGCCAGATCATCCGCTATCTGGAAGAAGACCGGCAGGGCTTCTTCAAACGCCTTTTCCAATAGTCGGAAATACCTTTTTCCTTCTATTCCCCGGGTCGGGGCACTCGGGATATTTGATTACTGAAATAATGAGTGATGTAAATATATTCAGGTTAATAGGAGCCTCTTTTCTCTGTGTAGGAATCCTATTAATGATCTTTCATAAACGATTGGGAGAATCGTCTAAGCAACGTATTGAGGCAGTCACTGCACCTGAAGAAAAGGGGTCACCCCTCGGGCCCCTTGGGTGACCCCTTGGGCATACTTACGGTAGCGCTCCACCCATTTATAGCCGGTCTTCCGACTGATCCCGTACTCGACACACAATGAGCTAAAACTCTGTTGATACTTTTCGGCCAACAGCACAAATCCTATACATTCTTCCATAACCAACACTTCCTTCCAAGCCATGAGTTACCTCCACGGCTTGGAAGGAAGTGTTACCTATGTGCCCGGTTCAGACCCTTTCCCTTTCTCGGCGCATTGGGCCCGCGGCCAATTAGGTCGAGTAAGGCTTGATATTTAGGGGTATCGAGGTGTTTAACATCCTCGATGGCACCCCAGCTTCCGTACCGACTGTATCGCCCAGACAGTTGAAAATAGACAAAAAGATCGCCCCCGATATCGAACCAATTCTCGGCTAAATCCATTTGAATCAGATCCTGAATACGCGGATCGCGGTTAGCCCGAATTCGGTTTTGAATATTAATGGTTTTTCCGCCACCCGAGTCGGGACCTCCCTCATAACAAACGGCCTTTAATCCATACTCATCGGCAAGTTCAATCAGGGAGACTCGCTTGCTGTTTTTCTCAATGCTCTGTTCTGCATGCTCTAAAATGTCATCGACCGATTCCCCTTCGGTGAGCGATCCATTGAGGTGAAAGTATAGGGCTCCTCCCAACGCGTAGAGATGTTCATTCAGAGGTTTCCAATGCTTGGAAGCCCATTTCAATTGCGATTCCCATTGGGCATCAATGAAGCTAAACCAATGCGCATAAATCGGGCGAATTTTATCCAGCATAGGCCCTTTTCCAATCTGATCGGCAAAGATCTCGGCAAAAATATGGCCGATGTCGATGACTCGGTTCATATGCCGACGACGGGCGAGCACCTCTTCGTCGGCTTGATGGTCGCTGATGAGAAGACTCTCATCGTCTTGCGCGTCTTGTTGAGCCGCCATTTTATTGTAGGTATATTGGGAAAATCCGTAATTCCAAACCTCGTTGCTGTGTTCAAGATAAATTTTCAGGTTGGGGTTCAGTGGCTCACAGGTTTTAACGCCATCAGCGAGATTATAATCACCGCTCACATCCACACTCCCCATATCGATGCCGGAGTGCATCAAAATGGCCAGCTTTTTGATGTAGTCGTCATCCGCCGAGACAGGAATACAGATCCACAGATCTTTTTCGGCCGCATTGCTAAGTTCAATCACATACTCCCACGCCGTTTGATTGCGCCGGTTACCCCAGTTCCGCTGGGTGGCATCGGTGATTCGATTGCGGTTGGTATCCCAACGGGTGATGTTACTGGGCCACGGATCTTTCTGATAGGGATTGCTGTTGTTGGTGTGGGTCCAATCCATGAAACGCAAAACGGGAAAGGGAACCAGTGATGCAAGAAATTCATCGGTGAACGTCTGCTCCGATCGGTCGTGATAACCGGGGCGGATCAACGTGAGGTTTTGAATTCCGTTGTCTGTATTGTGAAACTCAAGCGCGAGCAACCCCGAGTGCTCTCCCCACTCCACGTTATTCGAGTTTTGGGGGTCTTTGGGATCGTAGGAGCCTTTGATATACACATCGGCAGTCGTGAGGTTCTGGGCTTCGTCATAGTGCTGATTTGAAATGATAAACAACTTACCGGGTTCGGCAGACCGGAGTTCAGCATGGCCCTTAAAACGAAGTTTGTAGGTTCCGCTAACATCGAGTTGTCGCTCTTCGCCATCATCGTAGGGCGCTCCCCACCACGCACCAAACAGTCGCAAGTCAAACAAGCAGGATTTGGCATCCTCGGTGGGCCAGCCATTCACATCGACCGCAGCGGGGGTTCCACCCAATCGCAGCCACTCGGTTGCATATTGGGCGGCATTCACAAACTCCAAAGCCCAACCCCCCGCCCCGCTCAGGCCGATCCCCAGTTTATCGGGATGAGTCGCCGCCGAGGCGCTCCACGAAATCAGGAACAAGGAGAGAAGGTGTACAGAAATAATCCAATTCATTTTTTTCATTCGAACCTCCCAGAAACGTATCACTCATCAAACCTAAAACATGAGGATAGCACCACTTGGTCGCAAGGTCCTACTCTTCCGCCTTGCGTTTGTTTTCCATATCAATTTTCCAGAGCATCTTCTGCGTCTGATAGACCGTCACGAACAGCGCAAACATTGCACCCGTCAGTACCACTGGTAGCACCAACTCAATCTTCGACTTGTCGGGAAACACAATAATACCTGTGTTCACCAAAATAAAAATCCCCCGTACCTCCGTCGGTCCGATCCCCATGTAGGCAATCTTAAACTTACCCGTCGCCGCGAACGACAGGAACGAATTGACCATGAATGCGCCAAAGAGCGCGAGGAGGAAGAAGATCAAGTATTTATTGTGATCCTGCACCATCAGGCCATAGCCGATCAGGATCGAGCAGAGAAAGATATAGTCGAGGAAGTGGTCCATGTAGTAGCCCCACTTGATCAGCCCCGTATTGCGCCGTCGCCCGATTTCTCCATCCAGCAGATCGGTAATGTATTGCCCGAAGATCGCAAACGAAACTACCCATAAAAAGTGAATATTATAGCGAGCGAGAAAACTAAAAAACACAATCATCGCACACCACAACACCGTCGTCATCGTGAGGTGATAGGTCTCCACCTTTTTCGGCACCATCGGCACCAGCCAGTCCTTCAACCGATTCTCCGCATTAGCCAGCAGCCAAGTCCCCTCTTTCTTATCCCCATGAAATGCCATGTGCTTCCCCTCCTAAGATGAAGAAGTCATCATTGACTACGCAATCGAATCGGTAAATTAAAAAGCCATGTTTATCCTACCAAAACATAACGAGCCCACTACACTTCCACCTATGACACTTCGTTCAGGAAAAACAAGCACCCCCCGGGTCGACCGGGCGGTGCTTAAAGGCGTTACTGCCGGACATGCACACATGGCCGACGCACCCATCACCGCGCAGGCTCTCTTTGCCCTCGGGGTTTTCCGGCATCTAAAACTCCCCCTCCTCTGGGTAGCCGCCGACGTCCGAGAAATGGAGCGCCTTCACGAATCCACCTGCACTCTTGTAGACGCGACGTCCCCATCGCACACGCCGCGCAAGAAAAGCGACGAGGACGTCGCTTCTACAATCCACCTTTTCCAGCCGATGGAAAAAGACCCCGCGGTCTTCGGCGAACATCTAAAACTAGTACAACACCTCGCCGAAAAAAACCGGCTCATCATCATCACTTGTCCGCAAGCGTTGGAACAAGATGTTCCCGTGACGGGAAAATCGAAGCAAGCCGTGCGCACACTCACCGTCGGCGAAACACACCGCCCCGACGAGCTGACCAATTGGATGAGCAACGCCGGTTATGAATTTGGCGTGGAGGTCTATTCCCAAGGCGAAGCCGCCCTGCGCGGCGGGATCCTCGACTGCTGGCCTCCCGGTGCCCCCCGCCCCGTCCGCATCGAATTCTTTGGCAACGAGATCGACTCCATCCGCCTCTTCGACGACCAGACCCAATGCTCTATCGAAAAGACTCACGCCATAAAACTTCCCCAAATGAATTTTGGCTTTGCGGGCAACAACACCTGCCCGCTCACCGGGCTTCTCCCTCCCAATACCCTCATCGTCAATGCAATCACAACTCAATCCTCACGCCTCACGCTCAAAACCGACTTTCAACATTACGAAACCAATCTCTCCGCAGCCTCCCTCACCACCACCCCCAAAGAGGCCGAGCGAGCTCGCCGTAATTTCGTGGAGCAACGTTGTGCCGAGGCTTCCAAAGATTGGAATATCCATTTCTTTTTTGAAACCAAGGGAACCCTCGCTCGATTCCGCGAGCTTTATGAGGCGTTTGGCGGCTTCCACGCCTTGAACCTCCACCAAGGCGTGCTGCACGAAAGCGCGACCGATCCCTCCCGTAAAATTCGAATCATCACAGAGAGCGATTTCTACGCCTACCACACGAACCGCAGCGCCCACGCACGCAACGCCAAGCGCTTCAAGAAACAGGAACGTGTTTCCGAAGCCGCCGATATTCAGCCCGGCGATTTTGTGGTGCACGTCGAGCACGGCGTCGGTAAATATCTTGGCCTCGTCGAAACCACCTTCAGCGGACGGAGCATGGAAGTGCTCTCCATTGAATATGCCAAAGGCGAAAAGGTCTATCTGCCCGTCACTCAGGCACACCTGCTCACACGCTACAAAGGAATGGGAAAGCACACCCCCAAACCACACATCCTCGGCGGCCGAAAATGGAAAAACGACAAAGCCACCGCGCAGGAAGCCGTCCAGGATCTCGCCGGCAAGCTGCTGCAAACCCAGGCCGAACGACAAGCCAAGCGCGGCTTTCGATTTTCCAAAGACACCGCTATGCAGGCCGAATTCGAGGCCGCCTTTCCCTACACCGAAACCCCCGACCAACTCACCGCATCCGACGAGCTTAAACGCGATATGGAAAAAACCCGGCCGATGGATCGCCTGCTCTGCGGTGACGTCGGCTTCGGCAAAACCGAAGTCGCCATGCGCGCCGCCTTCAAAGCCATTATGGATGGAAAGCAGGTCGCCGTACTCGTTCCCACCACCGTACTCGCGCAACAGCACTATGAAAGCTTCGTCGAACGCATGGCCGCCTTCCCCGTGCGGATCGACATGGTCAGCCGCTTCCGCACTCGCAGCCAGCAAAACAAAACCCTTGGCCAAACACTCGATGGCGAAGTCGACCTCCTCATCGGCACCCACCGCCTTCTCTCAAAAGACGTCGGCTTCAAAAACCTTGGCCTCGTCATTATCGACGAAGAGCAACGCTTTGGTGTCGAAGCCAAAGAGCGCCTCAAAGAACTACGCAAGCAAGTCGATCTCATCACCATGTCGGCCACCCCCATCCCCCGCACGCTCTACATGGGTATGACCGGCGTCCGAGACCTCAGCACCATCAAAACCGCACCCCAAGAACGCCAACCCGTCGACACCCACGTCATCCCCTATGATGAAGAGATCGTCGCCAAAGCCATCCGCATGGAGCTCCACCGTAACGGTCAAATCTTCTATCTGCACAACCGCGTCAAAACCATCCACCTTGTCGACAATAAACTTCGCGCCCTTGTCCCCGAAGCGCGCATCGCTGTCGCCCACGGGCAGATGCCCGAAAAAGAACTCTCCGAAATCATGCACGCCTTTGTACAGGGGCGCTTCGATGTCCTGCTCTGCACCACCATCATCGAAAGCGGTGTCGATATTCCCAACTGCAACACCATGATCATCGAAAACGCCGAACGCTTCGGCCTCTCTGACCTCTATCAGTTGCGCGGCCGCGTCGGCCGCTCCAACCACAAAGCCTTCGCCTATCTCATGCTCTCGCCCGGCGGCAATATGATTGATGCGGCCCGCGACCGCATGAATGCCATCCAGCGCTACACCGGCCTCGGTTCCGGCTTCCGCCTCGCCCTCCGCGACCTCGAACTCCGTGGCGCAGGTAATATGCTCGGCGCCAAACAGAGCGGCCACATCTCCACTATCGGCTTCGATCTCTACTGCCAGCTCCTTCGTCGTACCATCGCCATTCTAAAAGGGAAACGACCGCCGCCGCTCATGGATGTTGTCGTCAAGCTCGACTTCCTCGACCTCTCGCCGAAGGTGGGAAAAAGCGAACATGGAGCCTTCATTCCCTACGACTACATCGAAGACGAAAACCAACGGCTCCGCCTCTATCAGCGCATCTCTGCGCTCGCCAGCAAATCCGAAATCACCCAAATCAAGCGCGAAATAAAAGACCGCTTCGGCAAACTTCCCGCCGAGCTCCAACGCCTCCTACTCATTGCCGAACTGCGCATGGTCGCCGCCGATGCCGGCATCAAATCCATCATTGTCCGCAACGGGAAAGTCATGCTCTCCAAAGATCGGGAATACCTCACCCACGCCGGCCGCCATCCGCTTCTCGACAGCCAGACTGCTACGTTGATGCTTAAAGAGCTGATTGAATTAATTCGGTAGGGACAGACCGCCGAGCTGGTTTCCTCCGCACTCCATGATTATTTCTACAGCATATGCAACGCGCCTACCCTAATCGGAAATAGGCCTATCTTTCTGCTGATCTATACCGTCGCCAGCTCCATGATGCGGCCGCAGAGTTCGGGAAAATCGATTCCAGCGGCGTGCGCGGCTTTGGGCAGGAGGCTGGTGGCGGTGAAGCCGGGAATGCTGTTGAGCTCCAAGACGTAGGGTTTACCTTCGGGGGAAAGCCGGAAGTCGACGCGGCCAAAGCCTTTGGCGTCGAGTGCACAGAAGGTTTTGAGTGCGATGGCTTGCAGCTCGGCAGTAACGGCGGGCGGCAATTCAGCGGGGACGATGTATTGGGTTTCACCAGTGACATATTTGGCATCGAAGTCATACCATCCGGAGGCGGTTTTGATCTCGACGACGGGAAGCACTTGTTCGTCCACAATACTAACGGTCAACTCCCGCCCGGGAATATATTGCTCAACCAGCGCTTCGCCGGAATGGCGGACGGCATCGGCAAAGGCATCGCTCCACTGGGCTTCCTCAAAGACGAGGTGGCAGCCGACGCTGGAGCCTTCGCGCGGCGGTTTAACCACGAGAGGAAATGGAAGGGTGCGGGCGGGGGCATCGGTCAAGACCTCCCCTTCTGGAACGGGGATTCCATGCTTCGAGAGTTGCTTGCGGGTCAACACCTTGTCGAACGACACCCGACAAGATTCGGCATCGGAACCGGTGTAGGGCATCCTCAAGCTGGTCAAAATTTTCTGAATTTCACCGTCTTCACCAAAGGTGCCGTGCAGCGCCACGAATGCGGCCTCCACGTCGGAAGGAAGCGTGAACTGCTTGGATACGATGTCGATCT
>JAUXGY010000252.1 GCA_030621805.1 Kiritimatiellales bacterium
GAGGAGGCTCGCGATAAGGTGATGTGGGGACGTGAACGGCGCAGCCATGTGCTGGATGCAGAGGAGAAGAAGCTGACGGCCTACCATGAAGCCGGACACGCGATTGCCATGTACTGTACTCCGGAATGCGAACCGATCCACAAGGTCACCATCATTCCGCGCGGGCGGGCACTCGGCGCCACGATGTCGCTTCCGGAAAAAGATCGCTACACCCAGTCACAAAAACGGCTGGAGGCCGACCTGGTCTCGCTGATGGGCGGGCGCTCGGCGGAAGCGTCGATCTTTAACGATGTGACCACCGGGGCGCACAACGATATTGGACGGGCCACTATGATTGCTCGGGCGATGGTTTGTGAATATGGCATGAGCCAAACCCTTGGTCCGCAAAACCTAGGCAGCCATAACCAACCCGTATTCCTCGGCCAAGGCATTAGCGGTGCGCATGAACACAGCGAAGAAACCGCTCGAAAAATTGATCAGGAAGTCCAGCGTATCATCACGGAATCCTACGATGCCTGCATGAAGATTCTGACGGATAACAAGGAGACGCTCATTACGCTCTCTGAATTGTTGATCGAGCGCGAGGTACTGGACTTTAATGATGTCGATTCCATTATGAAGACCGGAAAACTTCCCGAGGGTAGTAACAAGAAAACTCCCAAAGAGGAGACGACTGAAGAGTCTGCTACGAAGGTAGCGCCCGATAAAGACGGGGAACCCGATGCGGGTTAAAGGCTTTACAAAATAACGGGAAGAGACTACGACCTATTCTATGAAAATTATAAATTATATCTCATTCATTGCCCTATTCGCTCTGCTGGTCGGATGCGCCACCACCATCCGACCTTACACCTTCGAGCAAGTTGCCGAGGGCATGGACCAAGCCCAAGTGGAACACCTGATCGGGAAACCGGATCGCGTCGAGTCGAAGGACGGTGCGGAATTCCTCCATTATTCCTACCACGAAGACTATGATCCGGGATCGAACAGCGGGATACAGACGCAACAGGCCAAACGTAGCATGAAGACCCGAAACTATGTGATCAAGATGGTTGACGGAAAAGTGGAGACGGCCAAGGAAGCCACATCCACCAGCACGTTGTAGTTCCCGTTGAAACGATCAGAAGGGCGGCATAAAGTGCCGTCCTTTTTGTTTGCCCGGCAAAGCCGGCAAACCCAGCCGCTTGAAAGAAAGCGGCAACACCCCGTCCGAGGGGAAGTGAATCCGAATCACAAGGGCGCTGGTAACGGCAGGGAGGGAACTGACCAAAGGGAGATTTCAAGCGGAGACCGCCGCATCTTGGGGGGATCAATCATCCGCTTGCGCCAACTTGATTTCCGCGCTATTTTTTATATAGAATACTATATAATTCTGTCATAAATCGGCATTTTAAGGGGTATTTTATATAGTATACTATATCAAGAATTACCGCCGTCTCGGCTATAGCGCATGAATAAATGTATCGATTGTGCTTTTCTTATAGGTGAGGTCTGAGGCCTCGCCCTTCGGTAGAACAGGCCCGCTCCACCGTTAGAACAATACTGAGATCGTCTCTCCATTACGGCATTTCACAGAGAGGAACGGTAGTGGTGGTCCTTAGAACCGCTTTGCACGGGGAGAGGATGCCTCGCAGAAACACCGCTACATTTTTTGGATTCCATGTTTGCCATGGGTTGGATAATTGTTTTGTTATCCACGGTCTTGTAAAACGAATTTGGAGCGAACGGGGTTTTATATGTATAAAACAGTGGATGATGTGGATTGGGAAAACTGGGATCCGGTGGAGCGGGCAACGTTGATGTTTGTGATCCGCGAGGGGCAGATTTTGCTGATCCATAAAAAGCGCGGTTTCGGCAAGGGCAAGATTAATGGACCCGGCGGAAAGATTGAGCCGGGAGAAACCCCGCGCGAATGCGCCATCCGCGAAACGCAGGAGGAGCTATGCATCACCCCGACCGGGGTGGAATTTGCGGGGTTACTGCATTTCCAGTTTATCGATGGCTATTCGATTTATGGCCACGTCTTTACCGCCACAGGGTTCGAGGGTGCGCCCACCGAAACCGACGAGGCGATCCCGCTCTGGTGCTCCATCGACGAGCTGCCGTTTGATCGCATGTGGGAGGACGACCACACCTGGATTCCACATATGCTCGAAGGCCGCCGCTTTTCCGGTCGCTACATTTTCGAGACCGACCGCATGCTCGATGCCGTCATTGATTTGGATTAGCCTCCGCAGGCGAGGTGCTTAACCACTAATCTGCGCTAATCGACACTAATTTATTCCGCACATTGGATTAGTGAAAATCAGTGAAGATTAGTGGTTTTAAATTCTGTCGCTTTAGTTGCGGTGGAGGGGATTCCCAGAGGGCGTTTTGGTCCCCATTTTCATTCTTTGCTAATCATTCCCTAAAAAAACTGTGAAAACCGTTTGACCATGGTGGTGCGAAGTGGCATAACTTCCCATCAAAGGGAGTGGTATGGAGTAAAGATGATGGATACAGTTCATAATATTCAGGCCATGTTTGTGGGTTCGTTTACGCACACATTGGATGCTAAGCGCCGCATTATATTTCCGTCGAGTTGGCGAAACCTGACGGGGGAGTCGAACCGGTTGTTTTCTTTTCCACACCCGGACGATAAATGCCTATACCTCTATACTGAGGCGGAAATGGCGCGGCGGCTGGGGCAGCTCCGGTCGGGCGGTTCGCTCGACAAAAGCGATCAGCAAGCGATCCGTTCATTTGCCTCGGGCGCGGAGATGTTGGTTTGGGATGCGCAGGGGCGTATCCGTATTGGCGAAAACCTATTGGCACACGCCGAGGTGAAGGAGCAGGTGATTTTGGTGGGGACACTTACGCGCATAGAGTTGTGGAGTGTCGAGAATTTTGATTTGGCCCTGCCGCAGGATTCGCCCGCAGCAGAAGAGGCTTTCTACGGTGGATACTAGGGGAACGATGAAATGAGCATGCTGGACGTGGCGAGATGCCTCCATTTTTCAAACTCGATTGATCACCCACGCTCGGATGAGCGAGTTTTAAATCTTTCGATGGTGAACTCGGGCCGACTTTTTTCCTGCTTGCAAGCGGATCGGTTCCGTCGTGATGTTTCGGGGTCGTACAACCGGGAGCAGGTGGTCGCGGAACGGCGATCCCTGTTTGTAAGGGAACGCTAGTGCATATACCGGTCATGCTTGATGAATGCCTTGAGGGGTTGATAACGGATCCCTCCGGAATTTATGTGGATGGAACCCTGGGCAATGCCGGACATTCATCGGCGATTCTGGAGCGGCTTGCACCGGGTGGTATGTTGATTGGTTTTGATCGCGACACGGATGCGATCGCGCGGGTGAAGGACAAACTTAAGACGGGAGCGGGGAAACGATTGGAATTGGTTCACGACAACTATGCGAATATGGCGGCGCAGCTTGACCGGCTGGGTATCGATAAGGTGCATGGTCTATTGCTTGATCTGGGCGTGAGTTCCTTTCAGCTCGATATGGCCGAACGTGGATTCAGCTTTCAGCACGATGGTCCGATCGATATGCGAATGGATCAAACCACCGGGCAGACTGCGGCCGACCTCGTGAATACAGTTTCTGAACAGGAACTCGCTGATGTGATTTTCCGCTATGGCGAGGAGCGCGATTCCCGTCGCATCGCTCGCGCTATTGTGGAGGTTCGCGCCAAAGTTCAGATTGAAACAACGGCACAACTGGCCGGTATTGTCGAACGAGCCAAGGGCGGTCGGAAGGGCAAGCGGATCCACCCCGCCACGAAGACCTTCCAGGCCCTGCGCATGGCGGTGAACGAGGAACT
>JAUXGY010000402.1 GCA_030621805.1 Kiritimatiellales bacterium
AAGATGAAGGAGCAGTTGCTCGATTCGATGGATCTTGAGCGCGAGCGCGGTATCACGATTAAGGCACATCCGGTGACGATGAAGTACACGGCGAAGAATGGGAAAACCTATACTTTTAATCTGATCGACACCCCGGGCCATGTGGATTTTTCCTACGAGGTATCCCGTAGCCTGCAGGCCTGCGAGGGAGCCATTCTCGTGGTGGATGCCGCGCAGGGTGTGGAAGCGCAGACGGTTTCAAATGCCTATTTGGCGACGGACAACGGGCTCGATATCATCCCGGTACTCAACAAGATTGAGATGCCCAATGCGGACGTGGATGAGGTCTCGCAGCAGATCGAGGACATTCTGGCCATCGAGGCCACCGACGCCTTACAGATCAGTGCCAAGAAGGGGATTGGTATCGAGGCGGTGCTGGAAGCGGTGGTGGAGCGCTTCCCTCCGCCGGAACCCGCCAAAGACAACAAGACGCGTGCGCTGGTTTTCGACTCGAAATATGACGCCTTCCGCGGCGTGGTCGTCTATATGCGTCTATTTAGTGGCACGCTGAAGGCGGGCGATAAGGTGCAGGTGATGAGCACCGGCGAAAACTACGAGATTAAGGAAGTCGGCATTTTTACGCCGGAAATGGAGAAGAGCAAAATATTGGATGAAGGCTCTGTGGGTTATGTGATTGCCAACATCAAGGAGGCCTCCGAAATCCAGATTGGCGACACGCTCACGCTCACCAAGATGCCCGCTGAAGATCCGCTGCCGGGCTTCAAAGAAATCCACCCGATGGTTTTTTCGGGCATCTATCCGGTTGAAACCAGCGACTATGAAAAACTCGGTGCGAGCATGGACAAGCTGCGTCTTAACGATGCTTCGTTTTCGTTTCAGGCGGAATCGTCGATCGCATTGGGCTTTGGCTTCCGCTGTGGCTTCCTCGGGTTGCTGCATATGGAAATTATTATGGAGCGCCTGCGCCGCGAGTATAACCTCGATATTATTTCGTCGTACCCCAACGTGGTCTACCGGGTGGTGATGAAAAACGGGGAGGTGAAGGAGATTGATAATCCGATGTATCTGCCCGACATGAGCAACATTGAGCATATCGAAGAGCCGATGATTATAACCACGATCATTTGCCCGACCGACTATCTGGGAGAGATGATGAAGCTGATCATGGATCGTCGTGGTGAGATCCAAAAGACCGATTCGATCGATGGCCACCGCGTGATGCTGACCTGTTATATGCCGCTCAACGAAGTGCTGATCGATTTCTATGACAAGCTTAAGACCATCAGCCGGGGCTATGCCTCGATGGACTATGAATATTCCGATTATAAACCGTCCGAGCTCGTCCGGATGGACATCATGATCCACAGCGAGGTGGTTGATGCGTTTTCGAGCATCCTGCATCGCTCCAAGGCCGAGTTCCGCGGTCGGCAGATGTGCAAGTCGCTGCTCGATGTGATCCCGCGCCAGGCCTTCACGGTCGCCCTACAGGCGGCGGTGAACGGCAAGATTATCGCCCGCGAAACGATCAAGGCCTACCGCAAGGACGTAACGGCCAAGTGCTACGGTGGCGACATTAGCCGTAAGCGCAAGCTGCTCGAACGGCAGAAGGAAGGCAAAAAGAAGCTCAAGAAAATCGGCAAGGTAAACATTCCGCAGGAAGCGTTCATTGCTGTCCTGAAAACAAATAAGCAGTAGAGGAAGGCGATAGGCTTTAGACCTTAGGCTTTCGGTTGCTCGTTCAGGTGCCATTCCCCAAGCCCAAAGTCTAAAGCCTAAGGTCTTCCCCGAAGGGAAAAATGATTGGATTTTTTAAAAAACGGAAGCTACGTAAGGAGCTTAAAGGGTATCTCCATGCAGCTCGGCATGCGCGGCACATGCGCGAGGATGTCGCAGACCCGAAGCTGCTTGAAGCCTTGCTAGAGGCCGAAGCCAATCTCCGCGAAATACGCGACACGGGGCAGGGTGATATTGAGAAAGCGGTTGAGCGCCTCTCTGCCGCTGCCAATAAAGTTTATCCGACCGAAAATACCTCGGGGATTCGTGAGAACGTCGAGGTCATCATTGTGGCCCTTTCCGCCGCCATGGCGATCCGCGCTTTTTTCTTCCAGCCGTTCAAGATTCCGACGGGCTCCATGCAGCCAACGCTTAACGGCATCACCACCGAGGCGCAGGCTGAGACCGGTTTTACGGATCGCCAACCCCTGAAGTTTGCAAAATGGTTGCTGACGGGCGAATCCTTCAAGGCGGTGCGGGCGAAAGAATCGGGTTATTTGAAGGTTGTGAATGAAACCCGGGACAAGGTTTATCTAAAGATAGGGGAATCCACACACAAGATTTCGAAGCTGGCA
>JAUXGY010000233.1 GCA_030621805.1 Kiritimatiellales bacterium
TTGCGGATCAGCGAGGTTTTGCCCAACCGCCGCTCGGAATAGACAAACAATTTTTCGGCATTCTCCACTGCGCGCCGCAAATCCGCCGCCTCTTGGGTTCGGTTACAAAACGATTGGCCCGACACCACGCCACCATATTGAAAGGGATTTCTCATATTACGCCTCCTGCGTAACGCAACATGCGTAATTTTGCGGGTCGGCGCAAGAACATTCTACGGCCCACGATTACCCGCCCCGCGTTACGCCCCGCGCGTAATTCAAGATCCCGAGGCCAATTCTTCTGGATCACAGCTCTCGGATCGCGCATCATGTCCCCATGTTGCAGCGAACAAAAACCTTTTTCAGGACGACCCTGCTCGGTGGCGTCATCGTTATCCTCCCCGCCATTATTCTGGGTTTTGCCTTCAAATGGCTTTTTAATGTGGTGAGCAATGGAATCCGACCACTGACCCATTTCGTTGTAACCCATATTGACCTCCCGGATGAATACAAGCACCTGATCGCCATGCTCATTGTCCTGTCGGTTATCCTGCTCAGCTTTTTTCTGGTGGGCCTTTTTGTTCGTACCCGTATTGGCCGATGGACCTACAGCGCACTCGAAAACAGCCTGCTGAGCAAGGCACCGGGCTACAAGATGGTAAAGGAGACGGTCAACCAGTTCCTCGGAAAGAAAGAATCGCCGTTCTCCTCCGTCGCGCTGGTGCAAATTTTTGAGAACGATACCAAGGTAACCGCATTTATTACCGACAAGCATGACGATGGCACCATCACTGTTTTCGTCCCGACCGGCCCCAACCCCACCTCCGGATTCATCTATCACCTCGACCAACAATACGTCCACCCCGTCGAGGTCTCGGTGGAGGATGCCATGCGCTCGGTGATCTCCTGCGGCGCGGGATCGGACGCTCTCATTAAGGGGCTGAAAAAAAGCTGATTCCGCAAAACTAAAGGGCGGTTTATTATGAGACAAATTGGCCAGATAGGCGGGATGACAATCGCTTTACTCTTGTTAGCGACGGTAGCTTTTTCCCAATCTTCCGATTTCACCTATCGTGGTCTAGGAGACGGTGAGATCGTTATCACAGGTTATATTGGGACAAACACGACCATTCGGATTCCCGAAGAAATTGATGGGAAATTAGTAGAAAAGGTCTTGTGCTTATCCCTTCCACGCAACTTCTGGGCGCCCAAAAATAGCCGTTTCCCCACTTGGAAACACAAAAATAGCACCTCTATTCCACATCCATTCAGCAGGAAAAACGATTGGATCGAGCGCATCGAAATCCCCACTAACATCACCAATATATTCGAACTCGCATTCCTGTCCTGCCCAAGCCTCTCCTCCATCACCGTAGACGAAGACAATCCGGTCTACTCCAGCAAAAACGGGATGCTACTGGACAAAAACCAAACCAAGCTCCTCTGTTTTCCACCCCGAAAATCAATCAAATGCACTTTGCCAAAGAGTCTTAAAACCATAGGCATGTACGCAATTCACGGGAACTCGAGTACACGAACTCTGACAATCCCCTCGGCCGTTACCCATATTATGTCGTCCGCGATCTCCGGATGCCCCAATCTTGAAACGTTAATGATCCCTACCAGTGTAATTTCCATCAACTCCGGCGCCGTCTCTCAATGCGAAAAGTTCACTCGATTTGAAGTCGATCCGCTCAATCCGGCCTACAGTAGTGAAGACGGTATGTTACTGAACAAAGATAAAACCAAACTCATCTGTTTCCCGCCCGCAAAATCGCCCAAATGCACACTGCCAAAAAGTCTTAAAACTATAAGCAAAAATGCAATTCGCAGCAACTCGAATCCACGAACCCTAAAAATTCCACCTACCGCAACCCACATCGATACGTTCGCTATTTCATTTTGCCACAACCTTGAAAGGGTGATTATCCCCGCCAGTGTAATTTTCATCGCACCACGCTCCGTCGCGATATGCAGGAATTTTACTCGATTTGAAGTCGCCCCGCTCAATCCGGTGTACAGCAGCGAGGATGGAGTGCTTTTTAATCGGGATAAAACGGCGCTCATTCAATTCCCCGCAAAGAAGCCGGGACGCTACACGATACCAGACAGCGTAGGCGTCATCGGCCCGGACGCATTCCGAGAATACAGTAATTTTTCCGGACGCAGCAGCCTGACCAACATCATTATCTCGAACAGCGACGTCGTAATAAAGGATAAGACTCTTTCCTCACGCAAAAACTCCCGCTGAGGACCTCTTAGGGGAGTAGAAATACTTGAAGTACCATTTCCACTCACAGGAAAAGGGATAGCAACGGATTTATAGGACACGAAGTGAGGCTGGCGCAACGCGACGGCAGCGAAGCGGCAACCAACCGATCCGCCTATCCGTTGCCTTCTATCAATCCGTTGTAAAAAATCGGTACTATTGGAAATTCCACTCCCCTTATTGCCTGTGACCCCGATTTTCGCCTGTATTTTGCCTCCATTTAAATTTGCGCCCCGAACCGGCTATCTGCTGATTTAGGGAGGCATGGCCTCAAAAGGCCTTTTCCGCCCGAAATAGACGAAATAAGTGTCAAATAAGCCCCTTCTACTGTTGCTCCCGGTTTAGCGATTCTGCTACGTTCCTTGGATTAATTTGACCGAAAGGAAATGGACCCCCATGTCTGATGCTGAAAACGATCTAAATACTGAAGAAATTGTGAGAAACGCGGCTGCTGACAACCCCGATGCAGCGGGTTACGGCGCCGACCATATTCAAGTTCTGGAGGGCATCGAAGCCGTCCGAAAACGCCCGGCCATGTATATTGGCGATACCGGCTCGCGCGGCTATCACCACTGCGTGTATGAAGTGGTCGATAACTCCATCGACGAAGCGCTGGCAGGCTACTGCTCCAACATCGAAATCTGCATCAACGAAGACGGCTCACTGAGCGTGACGGACGACGGCCGCGGCATTCCCGTGGATATCCACCCGACCGAGGGCAAACCGGCGGTGACGGTGGTGTTGACGGTTCTGCATGCGGGCGGAAAATTTGATTCCGACACCTATAAAGTTTCCGGCGGTCTTCACGGAGTGGGTGTTTCCTGCGTGAACGCCCTTTCTGAATGGCTTGAGGTTGAAGTGAAGCGTGGCGGTAAAATCCATCACCAGCGCTTCGAGTGCGGTGCCGAAACCACCGAACTGGTTACCATTGGAGCCACCACCGAGACCGGCACGAAGGTGACCTTCATGCCCGACCACTCCATCTTTACGCACGATGGCGGCTTCCAGTGGGATATCCTCACCGCCCGCCTGCGCGAGATGGCCTTTCTCAACCGCGGCACCAAGATCACTCTCCGAGAAGATGCCACCGGACGCTCGGAAGTGTTCAAATACGACGGCGGAATCCAAGAGTTCATCCAGCACCTCAACCGCAACAAGTCGCCGATGCATCCCGACGTGATCTATTTCGAGCGCGAGAAGGATGATGTGGTGGTCGAGATTGCCATGCAGTATTCCGACGCCTATAGCGAAACCATCTTCACCTTCGCCAACAACATCAACACCATCGAGGGTGGCACACACCTTTCCGGCTTCCGCTCCGCGCTCACCCGCACCGTCAACGCCTATGCCAAGAGCAATAAGCTGATCAAGGACGAAAAAGATGGAATGGGCGGCGATGATATCCGCGAGGGCTTGACCGCCGTTCTCAGCGTCAAAATTCCCGATCCACAATTCGAAGGGCAAACCAAAACCAAGCTCGGTAACGGCGAAGTCGAAGGCATTGTCCAGCAGATCGTCAACGAGGAGCTCGGCAACTACTTCGAGGAAAACCCGCAGGTGGCCCGCACCATCATCGAGAAGGCCGTTGTGGCCGCCCAGGCCCGTAGCGCAGCCCGCAAGGCACGCGATCTCGCCCGGAAAAAAGGGGGGCTCGAAAGCGGCGGACTGCCCGGCAAGCTCGCCGACTGCACCAGCCGCGACCCAGCCCGAATCGAACTCTTTATTGTGGAAGGGGACTC
>JAUXGY010000137.1 GCA_030621805.1 Kiritimatiellales bacterium
TGCTCATACATGGAGTATTGGATGGAGGCCTCTGGAGTGAAGACCGTTCCGCCCTCGGTGTCGACCAGGTCGTAGCCGCCGCCGAAGTAGGCGCTGAGTACTTGGGCATCGAACGCGCCCATCAGAACGAAGGGATCGCTGGTTCGAGTCTCTACCTCGTTGAATCCATAGGCGATTCCGGCATCAAAATAAGCGCGGCCGGTGCCATAGGTTCCATAGAGGGCCCCGTTGTATGCGGTAATATTTTCCTCGCCGCCATCGCCGATGGTGGTGGTATATCGTCCCGAACCCCCACTGATTCCGAGTAGTAGGTTGCCGAGGCTTTTATCAATCCCGACCCCGCCGCCGTGTAGCGTGGCGTCGTATCCGGGGTTCAGGCCCTCGGCATCGTGGGCGTAGAACTGGCCGTAGAATTTGGCCCAGCCGCGCAAGTCGTTTTTGCGCTCCGGACCCTTGGCCCCCGGCGGTTCCAACTTGAGTTGTTCGCGGAACTCCGAGCCGCGTGCGACCGACTGGCCAACCGCTGCCTGTAATCCCTGCATCGCCGTTTGGAAGGTGTTCATGGTGGTGAAGTAGGTCTCTTCGGTGATGGCCTGGGAGAGGGTGGGGTCGTCGATGGCATCAATGGTGGCCATCATGGTTGGGTTGTTAATGGCTTCGAGTTCGTCGGCCAGTTCGCCCATCTGTCCGTCCACATTCCAGTATTCCCCTAGAGTGAGGGTGGTGAAGTGGAAGCGCAGGAACCGACTGTCGTCGACAAAGATATCTTCGAGTTTCGTGCGTCCGGAAACCGTTGTCGTCACGTTGTCGTCGGTGAAGTCCGCCGAGGTGGCGGCCCGGTTGGTCTGCACATCGCCGATGAAGATGCCGCTGCGGGTGGAGAGCAGTACCACATCATTCGTTCCCGAGGCGAAGCCGGCCGACGCGGCATTGACATTGATCGAGGAATTGGTTTGGAAATAGGCCGTTCCGGCGGTCAGAAAACCGTTTGTGTTTTCATCGATCGCAAAGCCTAGTTTTCCTCCGTCGGGCAGGGAAAAATCATCGGAGAAATCCATGGTTCCGCTTTCGATCCAGAGATCGGTCAATGCTCCGCTGCTTTGGTCGTCGATCCTCACGGTTCCGCCATCTTGAATGATACCGCCTTGGATGGTCAGGTTGGTTCCGGCAAGGAAGTTCTGGACAGAGCCGTCGACGCCGAAAAAGGCGACCGAGCTAAAGGTGCCGCCATGCAGGTTGACCTGATTGGTTGTTGCGGTGGTGAGTTCGCTGAATAGGCCGTCGCCCGCGATGGTGGTCGCGCCGCCAACGTTTCCAGCAAAGGTGCCGCCATGGATCGTTGCGTCGCTATCCTGAAGGTAGAAGGCGGTGTTGTTCACGCCACCGGTAAAGCTTCCACTGTGAATGGTAACCATGGAGTGGTCGCGGGCGACCAATCCGGCACCCGTATTCCCGCCACGGATGACGCTGTTGCTGATGGTTAGTGCGGATCGTTCCATAATGAGGCCATCCGTATGTTCAATTCCTACAAACTCCGCCCCGTTAATGGTCACGGTGCTGTTGAGCAACCACCCCCCGATTGCGGCGGTGGTGGAGTTGGTTGGATCCGGCCGGCCGGGAATGGGGGGGAAGCCTCCTCCAGAGCCCACGGTGCCGATAAAGCGACCACCTTCAAGGACAAGGTTGGTGGCGTTCACGGCAGCAAAGGCGAAGTCGGATGGATTTGTGACGCTGGCTCCCGTGGCATCGAGCTTGAACCCGGATACCTTGTTGGTGATAAAGACGAAACCGGTGATGTCGTGAGCCAGGGTCAGGTTGGTGGTGGATTCGTGTCCGATAATCAGCGAGCCGTTGGTGCTGACTTGAGAAAGAATCGATCCGGCGGTGGACCAGTCTGTGGTTCCATAGGCCAGACCACCCACCCAGTTGGTGGCGGCGTGCGATGAAAGGGTACACAAGAAAAAGGCGAGCACCGCGAGGTGCTGCGCCTTGGATCGACCTCGTCTGTCCCTGCACCGTTTTGAATCCATTTTCATCATGGGCACTGCTCCGGTCAGGAATGGGCGGGATTTATTTTTGGACTTTCTTGGGTACGAGGATGGCGTTGACGAAACGGCCGTTCAGGCGTGGGGACTGGTCGACGGTCGTGATGTCCACCGTGTCCTTGATCACGCGCTGCATGACTTCGAATCCAAGTTCGCGATGAGCATTTTCTCGACCGCGGAACATGAGCGAAATTTTGACGCGGTCGCCGTGCTCGATGAACTTGCGCAGATTGCGCATCTTGGTGTCGTAGTCGTGGTCGCCCACGTTGACTCGGAATTTGACTTCCTTGAGCTTGGTCTGCACTTGGTGCTTCTTCTGCTCTTTCTTCTTTTTTTCCTGGTCGTACTTATACTTGCCGAAATCCATGATCCGGCACAGCGGCGGCTTGGCGGTGGGGGAAATCTCCACCAGATCCAGTCCATACTGGTCGGCGCGGCGCAATGCGTCGCCGGTTTTCATGATGCCGAGCTGATCGCCGTTGGGATCGATCACTCGGATTTCGGGGACGCGGATACGGTGGTTGATCCGTACCGACGGCTCGCGTTGCTGTCTACCTCTGTATTGCCTGCTAATCTGAGACCTCCATGTCTACTGTTGTCTTGGCCAGCTCTTCTTTTTTGAGCTGCGCGATAAATTCTTCCAATCGGCATTCGCCCTTCATGCCTTTGAGGCGGTGGCGGACGGCGACCTGATTGCTTTCCTGTTCCTTGCCGCCGATAATAAGCATATATGGAACTTTGTCCAGTTGGGCGTTCTTAACTTTTCCATTTAGTTTGCCTTGTTTGGAATCGACGGTTGCGCGGACTTCTGCCTGCTGGAGTGCCTTGAGAACCTCGTCGGCGTATTCAAGCTGGTCGTCGGAAAGCGGCAGGATGCGCACCTGTTCCGGTGCGAGCCAGACGGGGAAGCCGCCGGCATAGTGCTCGGTCAGGATGCCGAAAAAGCGTTCGAGGCTACCGAGCAGCGCGCGGTGCACCATGTAGGGACGATGCGCCTCGCCGTCGTCGCCGATATATTTAAGGTTGAATCGCTCCGGCAGGTTAAAGTCAAACTGGATGGTACTCGTCTGCCACTCGCGGCCGATCGCATCCTTTACTTTCAGGTCAATTTTCGGGCCATAGAACGCGCCGCCGCCTTCGTCGATCTCGTAGGGCAGACCTTCCGCTTTAATCGCCGCTTCGAGCGACTTCGTGGCCTGGTCCCACTGCGCGGGTTCGCCGACCGCTTTTTCCGGGCGGGTGGAGAGGTAGGCCTTCACTTCGGTGAAGCCGAAGGTTTTCCAGATCATGTTGCAGAAGCGGATGACTTCCTTCACCTCGTCCTCAATCTGTTCTTGGGTACAGAAAATATGCGCATCGTCTTGCGTAAATCCGCGGACGCGGAACAACCCGTGCAGGGTGCCGGCCTTTTCGTAGCGGTAGACGGTGCCGAGCTCCGCCCAGCGTAGTGGTAGCTCGCGGTAGGAGCGCAGGCCGGATTTGTAGATCTCGATGTGGAACGGGCAGTTCATCGGTTTGATGAAATATTCCTGGCCGTCGACATCCATCGGCGCATACATGCCTTCCTTATAGAAGTCGAGGTGCCCGGAGGTTTCCCATAGGTTGGCCTTGCCGACGTGCGGAGTGTAGAGAATATCGTACCCGTTCTTAAAGTGTTCCTTCTTCCAGAAATCCTCGATGATCGAGCGGATGCGTGCGCCTTTCGGGTGCCAGTGCACAAGACCGGGACCGACTTTTTCTGAAATGGAATAGAGGTCGAGATCTTTGGCGAGGCGGCGGTGGTCGCGCTTCTTGGCCTCCTCGACCTGTTTCATGTAGAGGCGTAGCTGCTTCGGATTGGTGAAGGCCGTGCCGTAGAGGCGTTGGAGCATCGGGTTGGTTTCGTGGCCGCGATAGTATGAGCCCGCCACATTCATGATTTTGAAGGCACGCAGTTTCCCGGTGCTTTCCACATGGGGACCGCGGCAGAGATCTTGGAATTCGCCGCAGGAGTAAAAGGTGATGGCGTCGCCTTCCGGCACGTCGGCCAGACGTTCGAGCTTGTATTTCTGATCTTTAAGAATTTCCTTCGCTTCATCGCGTGAAACGGTGATGCATTCGAAGGGCAGATCCTCTTCAATAATCTGGTTCATCTCCGCTTCGATGCGCTCGAAGTCTTCGGGTGTGATACGGGTTTCGAGGTCGAAGTCGTAGTAGAAGCCGTCATCGGTCGAAGGGCCAATGTCGAGCTGCACCGAGTCAAACAGGCGGCATACCGCCGCCGCCATCACATGCGCTGAGCTGTGGCGTAGCGTTTCTAAATCGTTAGTTTCGTTTTTCATAGTTTTGAAAGAATCCCTGTAAAAAAGAACCGCGAATATAGGGAGAACCGTACACCGTGTCAATCGGCGGCGGATTCAAAAACCCCTGAAAACAGAGGCGGTGGCGGGGATACTTTTCTAATAGCAATAGCTAGAAGAGTGGGCAAAAAACGGTTATTACTTTTGCACGGTGTCGCGGCACCTATTAAAGAGCAGGTCGAAAAGAGTTTAAAGGAGGAGACGCCGCAATGATCCGATGTCCCAATATGCTGATGGTTGGTGCCGCCGGGCGGAACCTGGGCAAGACCACCTTTATCTGCCGCACGATTGAGCGGCTGTCGAAAGCGCAGGCCGTCGTTGCGATTAAGGTGACGGCGTTTGATGATGTCGAGGGTGAGATCATTGCCGAAACGCAGAAGTGCCAAACCTATAAAACCCTTCAGGGCCGTTTCATGGTTACTCGCGAAGGGGATGGGCCGGACGAAAAGGATACGCATCGAATGTTCCACGCCGGCGCCGAAAAGGTGTACTGGCTCCGTTCGCTCAAGAGCGCATTGGCAGAGGGAATGCAGGCGTTGTTTAATCAAATGCACAACGATGGGGTATCGCTTGAAAGCGCGTGCGTCATCTGCGAATCCAACAGCGCGCGCAAGGCGGTTGAGCCGGGCTTGTTTGTGATTGTTCGTCAAGCGGGCGACGACTTTAAACCTTCCTGTGCCGAGGTGTTCGACGAGGCCGACCGCGTGATCCTGTTTCACGGCGACGGTTGGGATATTAATCCCAATGAGCTGGACTTTTCAGTGGATCGCTGGCGGTTGTCCGAAGAGGTGACTGCTATTATTCTCTCCGGCGGGAAGAGTTCCCGGATGGGGCAGGACAAGGGGTTGCTTCCGATCGGCGGGATTCCATTGATTGAAAGAATTGCGGGGCAGCTACACGGTAATTTCCGCGAGGTGCTCGTGAGCGGCGATCCTGAAAAATACAGGGTTGCCCATGCCCGCACCGTACCGGATATTGAACCCGACCGCGGACCGCTGATGGGATTGCTTTCGACGCTGCGGGCTTCGGAATCGGAACTGAATTGGGTCACCACCTGCGATATGCCTGAACCCAATCTCGCCTTTGTGCGCAAGATGATTCGTAGCATCGAGGACTGCGATGCCGTCGTGCCCGTCGATTCCGAAGGGTGGAAGCAACCGCTCATCGGCCTCTATCGCAAGGGTGTGGCCGAGTGCATCGAAAAACAGGTTGCAGATGATAAATGGTCGATACGTGACTTGATTCGTCATCTTAATGTCCGATATATTCCCCTCACGTCCGGTTGGTATCGGAACCTCAATACTGAAGAAGACTATCAGCACTATCTTGGACAGCAGAAGGATTAGCTGTGAACGTAGACGATGCTTCCAGCTTCGTTTAGGAGGAATGGAAAA
>JAUXGY010000270.1 GCA_030621805.1 Kiritimatiellales bacterium
ATTTGCCGTCACGGATGGCGATGATTCCGCCGTAGCCGTTGAATTCCCAAGTCATGGGTGCGTGGCGTGTGGGCAGCTCACCGCCGCCGAGCACGTTGATCAGGCTGACGCCGTCGAGGGTGTCTTTCGGAGCTTCGGCTCCGGCTACTTCGCAGAGTGTGGGGAACCAGTCGGGGAAATAGCTGGCGGCGTCGGTGGTGCTACCGGCTTCGGTCTGGCCCGGCCAGCGGACGATGCAGGGCATGCGCAGACCGCCTTCGTAGCAGCTGCCTTTCTTGCCGCGCAGACCGCCCATGGAATCGAAAAATTCGGTGGTCACGCCGCCAACGTTGTGGGTGGCGCCATTGTCGGAAGTAAAGATGACAATGGTGTTTTTATCTAGCCCCAATTTTTTGAGCCGAGCCATGACCGTGCCGACGTGCTCGTCGAGATCCGAGATCATAGCAGCATATCCTGCATTGGGTTTTGGGTGCGGGAGATAGCCTCGATCGCCTCGGTAGGGCGCAGTATCCCATTCTGCGGGATATTTTTCGACCCATTCCTGCGGGGGCTGCATGGCCACGTGGGGCTCGATAAACGGGAGGTAGAGAAAGAAGGGATTCTCTTTGTTTTTCTCAATGAATTTCAGGGCCTCCTTAAGGACGAGGTCCGGCGCATAGTTTTCGTCGCGGTAGTCGTCGGCCTTGATTTCGCCTTCCATCTTTTTCAGGTGGCCGGGGATGGGGTTGTCGTTGATGGTTATCTCCTGGTCGTCGCTGTCGAGATAGGGCGGATAGTAGCTATGGGCGTTGCGTTGGCAGATGAACCCGTAAAAGCGGTCGAAGCCCTGTTTGTTCGGTGCGCCGGTCGAATCCGTGGTCCCCAACCCCCATTTTCCGAATGCACCGGTCGCATAACCGGCCTTCTTCATCATTTCGGCAAGGGTGATGGCCTCGTCGGTGATGGGCCACTGGCCGGGGTATTTCTGACCATTTCCGGAATCACGGTTGCCGCGGATCTCCGCGTGGCCAAGGTGCATTCCGGTCAGCAGGACGCAGCGTGCCGGTGCGCAGACGGGAGCACCCGTATAGTGTTGGGTAAACCGCATCCCCTCGGTGGCCAGTTGGTCAATGTGCGGGGTCTTGATTTTTTCCTGCCCGTAGCAGCCGGTCTCCGCATAGCCAAGGTCGTCGGCCAGGATAAAGACAATGTTGGGTTTCCGGGGTTCTTCGGGTTTTGCAAAACTTGAAACCGAGCCAAGAAGGGTGATTGCGGCGACAGCGTAGATAAATGACTTAGTTTGCATAGGGGTTTCCTTTAGTTTGCATTAAATATAGAAAGTAACCTGATTTTATGTCCTTTGTCTTTGCAATATTGCGCGGATTTTTTGTGATATTGCGCATTTCATATTTGCAATGTAGACAATGGGTTTTATGATATTGCGCATGAAAAAAACGATCCATGATCTAAATTCGATCCGCCATCCGACTGCGGTGATCGGTCTGGTCATGGACTTTTTCAACCCTCGGTTGCTGGAGGGGGCGCGAACCTATGCCGAGGAACACAACCTGCGGTTGGATGCGCGCTGGTCGGTGCGGGGGGATTGGCTCCCCGACGAGATTCTCTGGGATGGCCTGATCCACGGCGTCGTCGATAACCCCGCTTTGGTTCGCCGCCTCAAAAAACTATCCATTCCCGCAGTGGGGCTTGTGGCGCGGAGCGCGGAGTTTTGCGTCATCCCGGACTACAAGGCCTGCGGTCGACTAGCCATCGAGGAACTTGCTCGCTATGGGGTGGCCCATGTCCTTCTCTATCCAGAAATTCCCACAAGCTCCTTAGATCTTGATTTTAACCAGGGAACATGTTCTGCGGCTTTTCAGGAGGGGCTTCCCGTTAGCGCTCTCGACTCCTTTTTCGGGAAGTCTTTCCATGAAATAATTGCGATGACCATTCGTAAGGTATTCTCGCTTCCTAAACCGGTTGGCCTATGCTTTCCCCATGCAGGATGGGCCTATAGCGTGATCAATGCGCTGCTAGAAAATGGCTTGCGCATCCCGGAAGATGTGGCGATCGTGGTGATCGACAAGGATGTCCAGCAGACCGCGGCGCTGGCTCCGGTATCGCTCACCAGCGTGGAGCTTAACGAATGGCATCGGGGTTTTGTGGCAGCAGAGACGCTTCACCAGCTTATTCTCGGCGATGAGCCTCGGCATAAGTTGCTCGAACTTCCTCCAACGGGAATCCATGGGCGGGCCAGCACGGGCCATCTGGACACCCGCGACCCGGTCATGGGCAAAGCCCTCACCTACCTGCGCAAACACTATCGGGAGGAAATCGGCGTGCCGGAAGTTGTCGCGGTTGCCGGGGCCTCGCGCCGGGTGGTGGAGATGCTCTTCCGCGAAATGCTACACTGCGGCATCCACGAAGAGCTCAACCGCCTTCGCATGGAAGATGCCAAGCACCTCCTGCTCGAACACGAACTCTCGTCCACGGACATTGCGCAGGCTTGCGGCTTTTCCTCCGCCCACTATTTTTCCTCCGCCTTCAAGCGCGACTTCGGCCTCTCCCCGCGTCAGTTTCAAAAAGAAGCCCTTCGTTCCGCGCCCGAGTAAAAACGCAGTTGCTCTTGCGAAGGTTATTCCCCGCTACCTTTCTTGACGAGCTTGGCGTCGACCCAGTCGCCATGGTCGTTTTCGGTGCCGTCGCCGAGATCGAGTAGGACGAGGCGCAGTTCCTTGACACCAAGGATAGAGAGATCCATTAGCTGCTTAATATTGGTGCCGTCCATTTCGGGACTTTCGAAGAGGAGCTTTCCGTCGCCATAAACGCGGAACATGACACTGCCGGTATCGCCGACTTCGTCGTCCATGCCGACGTGACCGGAGAGGCGGTCCCAGCTCCCATCAAGGGCGTAGATGAGTTCCGATCCGGATTGGGCGCCGATTCCCTTTTTGTAGGTCTGCCCGTTGACGGTGATAGGTTTGCCACCGATGCTTTGGTCATTTTTCCATTCGCCTTTTTCAGAGCTGGGCTTGAGATCGCTGAGGTAGGCGATTTTGTCGGCCAGCGGCGGAGCGGAGAGGTCTTGCTTGAGCTCAAACTCGGCGGCGGTGGCGAAGGGGTTGCCGTTCACTTCGCTCAGCAGTTTCAGGCGAACCACTTTGCCCCACGTGACGGGGAAGGCGACCGCTTGAAGATCAGCGGAGTTGGTGAAGCTTCCGGTGTAGACGGGCTCTCCAAGGGTTTCGATCGTGCGGCCTACGTAGATTTCGAAGTCGGCGATACGGCCGTTGGCTCCGGTCTGACGGGGTAGATAGGAGAAGCCGTTGAGCGCGCGCAGAGCGCCGAGGTCGATATCGATCATGTAGGGATGTTGTCCGGGGTTCTTCTTTCCGTATTTGGAGTGCCAGATTGTTTCCGGGGTGCCATCGAACGCGTTATTGATCGGGGCACTGTTTTGGGCGGAGCTGGCCACGATGACGAATTCGGTGGCATCGAGATCGGGGGTGATTTCCGGCACGGGGTACGGTTTCAGTTCTGGCGTCGACAGGTTTTTATCGAAAGTCGGATCGTAGCCATGTCGTTCTGTGA
>JAUXGY010000388.1 GCA_030621805.1 Kiritimatiellales bacterium
AGTTCCCATGTCTTGTCGAAGATCTCTTTCACGTTCGACTCGCTGCCAGGCGTGGCAATAACTTCACCAGCTACTTTTTCTAACCATTCGAAGCGCTCCCGGCTCATACCCTCTGGTAGGATGGCGATTGATTCACAGGCTAGCAGTGATGCATCATAGGCCCCGCCGCGACAGTAATTCCCAGTCGATGGCCAAACCGCCTTATCCTTATTGGGATCGAACTGGCCAGTGACTAAACGCGGGACCAAACACCCGAATGTTGCCCCGACTTTATGTGATCCCGTGGGCATCCATTTTCCAACCAGGGCGATGATACGAGCATCCACACCGGTTAATGAACTCGGAATCTCCAGGTAGTTCACCCCTCCGTAACCGCCGCCTTTCGGAGTGGGCTCGTTCTTCCATGAAATACGAAAGAGATTCTCTGGCGTCACATCCCACAGCCCAATTGAACGAAGCTTCTCCTTAATAGAATCAGGGATCAAGCTCGGGTCTTTCATCTGCGCAAAAGTTGGGATGATGAAATTGCGCTCCCGAACTCGCTCTATGGTTTTCTCCAGCTTTTCCTTATTAATAGTGAGATCGATCATAATGTTTTGTGTTACCTTCCTTCGGATGATTTTTTGTTTTCCAAACTGATGGGTTTCCGCACTATATAGAGCGGTCGACCTTTAGCCTCATCATAAATCCGACCGATATATTCCCCGAGGATCCCAAGAGAGATTAGCTGCACGCCTCCTAGAAATAATACCGCGATCAAGGTTGTTGCCTGACCAAGAAATGCCGGGCTTCCAACCAGTCTGAACGTGATTACGATGGGTATGGCGATAATACTCACGCCCGCGGCGAAAAAGCCGAGGTAGGTCGCGATCTGGAGCGGGAAGTAGGAAAAACCCGTGATGGCATTGTGTGCCAAGCGTAGCATTTTTCGAAACGGATACTTCGTCTCTCCAGCGAATCTCGCAGCTCGCTTATATGGCACTCCGGTTTGGCGAAATCCTACCCACGCGGCCATGGCTCTTGGGAAACGATGCCTCTCGCGCATTTGAGACAGCGCATCGACAGCCTGCCGGTCCATCAACCGGAAATCCCCGGTATCCAGCGGGATCTCAACATCGGTGATACGGTTGATCAGGCGGTAAAACAAGGCTGCTGTGGTTTTCTTAAACCAGGTCTCACCCTCACGCTCCGTGCGCACGGCGTACACGATTTCATAGCCCTCGCGCCATTTTGCCACCAAATCAGAGATGACTTCAGGCGGGTCCTGCAAATCAGAATCCATGATGATCACGGCGCGGCCCTGACTGAAGTCCATCCCTGCCGTAACGGCGATTTGATGACCAAAATTGCGAGCGAAAATCACAGGTCTTACACGTGGATCTTCTTCGCTTTTCGCTTCGATCCACTCCGAGGAGCCATCCGTCGATCCATCGTCGATGAGAATGAGCTCCCACGGCTCACCCAGATCATCCAAGACCACCTTCACCCGATCGTAGAGTTCCGGAAGCGACTCGATTTCGTTATAGACCGGCACTGCGACAGAGATATTGATTTCGGATTTTGTCATTCTATTCACCCTCCGCCGTTCTTTTTCGCGTCGGCATCCAAAGCACTCTGGAGTGCTTTGAGCGTCGGTTCAATAACAATCGGTTCACCGGCGGCATCCATCGCCCGTGCTACATCTTTCAACCCATTGCCAGTATTCAGCACTACGACACGGTCTCCCTGCGCAAGAAGGTTCTTCTCAACTGCGGCTAACAGCCCGGCATAGGCAGCCGCCCCCGCGGGTTCGGCGAATACCGCCGCATCACGACCAAGCTCTGCAATCGCCTCCAAAATAGCGGAATCTGGAACTGCAATGTAAGCTCCGCCGGTCTTCGTTGCGGCTCGCAAGGCGCGTAAACCATCTCGCGGCAGGTCCACCGAGATACTATCTGCAAGAGTGTCGGCGCTTACCGGTTGGATATCCTCCGAACCAGCCTGGAAGGCATTATAAATCGCAGCCGATCCTTCAGATTGGATCCCATAGAGCCGCGGGATTCTGTCGATCCAACCCAAACTATGCAAATCCTTAAAGCCTTTATGCAGGCCGGAGATGATGTTCCCATCCCCAACGGACACGACAACAGCATCCGGCGTGGACCATCGTTTCCTTCCTGAGTTCTTCCCATCGTTTTCAATCGACAATTGCTCACAAATTTCAAAAGCTGCGGTCTTCTTTCCCTCGGCCGTGAACGGGTTGAAACCCGTATTTCGGCAATACCAGCCGAACTGCTCCGCTGCTTGAATGGTGAGATCAAAGGCGTCATCATAGGTGCCTTCGACGAGGACCACACGTGCACCGAAGATCAGGAGCTGCGCGATCTTTGCCGGTGGGGCCGTCTTCGGGGCGAGTATTACGGCGGGCATCTTTGCCGCCCCTGCCATGCCTGCCAGCGCCGCGCCGGCGTT
>JAUXGY010000216.1 GCA_030621805.1 Kiritimatiellales bacterium
AGCGATGGCGAAGGCGGAACAGCGCCATCAAAATCTATTCGACCCTCGTCCGTCAGCCGGAATTTCTTGCCGATGAAGGAAAGGTATCCGCGTTTCGGGCGAATAATCCCAGCCACTGAAACGCCTCCCGGCGCATCCTTGATCTTTAGGTCACCCCCCCACACCGAGTCGATGACCGATGCGTTGAGAAAGATTTGATCCGGCATCGACACATCAATGTCCAGCGCGAAGGGAAGTTCCGTCTTAACCTTGGCCACCCCGACTTCGTGGGTCGGTTCGTCGGCATCGAAGTCGGACAACAGACGCGGCGCGGGCGGAGCCATGTTATCGAGCAGGATATCGGCACGATCAACCACGAGCTGCCCCGAGACCGAAGGTCGCGATAGCTTCTCGCCCACCTGGATGGAACCCGAAAGCATCGCCTCCACCTCGTCGCGGCGAACGAGGTTGGCCTTCTCGATATTGATGTGCAGACCCAGCGGGATGGCGGGTTCCCAAATACCGATCTGACCCGATACCCCTATAAACCCTTCATCCCCGTCGGTCGCGGTCATTTCACGAATCACCATTCCTTCGGGACTGGCATCCATCTTGGCCTGGATATCGCGCACCACCACGCCCCATCCATAGTGCTCGTAGGCCCCGTTCTTGATGGCGACGTGCCCGGCGAGCGGGGGCTTTGCCTGCCCATTGTAGACAAGATCAGAATCCAGCCGACCCTGCACACGCTGATCGTTAAAGAACGCCAGTCCATTCAACAGGCCCAGATCCACATCGGCCTTGAAAGTGGCCATCAACTGGCGAGTTTCCATTTCAAAACGGAAGGGCTGTAGCGAGAATATGCAGGGCATATCCACCGTCACCGCCATACGTCCTGAAACCGCATTGGTAATGCTCGACCGCATAGAAAACTGCCCGTCCCGCAATCCGCCATCCACATGGAAGTTAAGGTGGGGAAGTTCATCCAAGGCGGCCTGCGCGGTGGTAAAATCCATTGCATCCAGCCCAACGTTCACCTGTGGTTCCACCAAGGTTCCCGTCACTGAAAACTGCCCCCCAATCCGGCCGGTAAAATTGGACAGCCCGGAAACCGGAAGTGTATTCAGATCAAATTCCGCCAGCTCCCCGGCCAAATCAATGCGTTCCTTTCCAATACTTCCCCGTAGCGACAACCCGAGGGCATCGATATATTCAGCCTCCAGCTTTTGAAATTCCACCAACCATGCCCCTTCTCCAACATAGGCAACCGCTTCGACATCCAAGGCCAAGTCTTCGGCGACCGCATTGAGCCGAAGGTTGACCCTGTTCTCCAGCAGGGTGACCTCCGCCTTTCCGGCCAATCCGCGCAGTCCAATATCTGGCTTATGCAACGCCTTGAGTTCAGCAACGAATTTTAATGCCCCTCCCGGTGGTGCGGAAAGTTCGACCCGTCCGTCGGCATCACCGCTCACGACCAATTCGCCGGAAAACTCACCGCTTTCGTGCAACCGCATCCCGCCGGAGTGCACCGCATATTCCAGAGGAACGCCCGCAATGGCTTCGTTCAGCACCAGTTTGCCGATCGACAGGTTGCCCAGCATCAGTTCCATGGGCTCGAACGCGCCCTTTTCTTTCGGCGGCTTTTTGGTGCTCCCCTTTTTGGGAAGGCGTTGAAGTTCGATGGACTCGGCCACGAGCTCTTTCACATTCACCACGCCATCGAGCATGTCCTTTATCGACCAGCGGCAATGCAGTTGCCTGGCACTTAGCCAGATGCCCTCGCGGTCGCCGATTTCAATCGACTCCACCTCGATCCGTGCGGGAATGAACCCGCTAATCCGACCGATCCGCACTTCCAGATTATCCGACCGGCTGGCCGCCTTTGAGAGCTGCGAAGCCAGCACCCGTTTGCCGAATGGAGTTTGAAGCAAGCCAAAGAAGAGCACCACCAGCACCAGCAGTAGCTCTATGATCTTCAATAGGATGGATAGTCGTTTTTTCATTGCATCAAAAGGCCTGCCCCAAACTGATGTAGAATTGCAGCCGTTCCACCTGCTCGTCGGACGGGTTGAGCGGATAGGCCAGATCCACTCGGAGCGGGCCGATGGTGGTGAACCAGCGTAGGCCCACGCCCGCGCCATAGCGAATCGTTCGGTCGGCATTCGGCACCAGATCGTTGTAGACCGTGCCTCCATCGACAAAGACGGCGTAGCCCAGCTTGTTGCCCGGCTGCATTCGTAGCTCTGCCGAAAACTCCAGCAGTTGCGATCCGCCCAGCGGCGTTCCGGCCAGTTGCGGTCCGACCGACTGGTATTCATAGCCACGGATCGAGCCACCGCCGCCCGCATAGAAACGTTCGTCCGCCGGAATGTCCTGGACGTCGGCACCGGTAACCGCGCCGAGCGTCAGACGAACCGCGCCGGAGAGCCGGGGCCGCTTCCAAAACATTTGATACAGCCGCCCCTCCAGCTCCGACTTTAGGAATGATTCGCTTCCGTTTAGATCTTCGTAGAAGCTCGTCTGCCCAAAAACCTGACCGCCCTTCACGGGGTTAAGCTTGTCGTTGCGATTGTCGAACTGGAGGAACAGCGGCAGGATGACGTGGCTGTATTCCTCAAAAGAGAGCAACTGCTCGACCCGTGAATATTTATAGCGCAGTCCCGTTCCGCCCATGACATAGCGGTGGAAATCGCGTTTCACAATTGCGCTGGTCGTCAGCTTGTCGGCGTCATACGCGTCCGGTTGTTCGCGGGCCACATCGACATCCAGGATGAGTGACTGATTGGCGCGGAAAAACCCCGGACGCTCCAACTGAGCGTATGCCCGGTATTCGATGGGCGAATAGGCCAGCTCCGTACGCAAGTTCTCCCCACCGCCGAACAGGTTCCGATGCTCCCAGATCACCTTGGCATTTGGCCCGATGTCGCTATAGCCCACTCCCAGCCGGATGGTTCGCAGGTCGCGCTCCGTGACGGCAATCCGTACCGGAATCGCGTTGGTTTCCCCTTGCGGTTGTTGCGGCTCAACGCGGGCCGTGCCAAACAGGCCCGTCGAAAGCAACTTGTTTTCAAAGTCGGAAACCTGCTTGGCGTCGTAGCGATCGCCCGGTTTCCACGGAAGCTGTCGCTGGATATATTTGGGCTTAAGCGTTTCAAGCCCCGTCGCCTCAAAGTCGCCATAAACCGCAAGAATCCCCGGATCGAATTCAAGAAGCAGATCCACCCGGTGCCGGGTGCGGTCGACCGAAACCTTACGCTTGGCTAGCGAGGGGAACGGATAACCCCGGTGCTGGAGCTCCTCCAAAACCCGCTGCTCTTCGACAAACACGGCCGTTGCAACCGCGGATCCTTTGCGCCTCAGCCTTGGAATAATTTTTTTGAGCGCCGGATCGGTGTTGCCCTTGAAGTGCAGTTCAATGTGTCCAAATTTATACGGCTCACCCGGATCAATTTGGAATACCACGCGGTGCGGCTGCTTCTCCGTATCGATCTCCACGGCAACCGTGGCATCGTAGTAGCCGCGCGACTCGAGAATTTTTTCAATGCGCGGCAGATCCTTGTCCACCCGGCGGCGCAGCTGGCCAATCGTTGCGGGTGGGCGGCCCTCCAGCTTAAAGGTCAAAGCCGAATCCTTAATGGCTCGCGTCACAGCACTATCGCCCGCGCCCTTGACCGCAGCTTTGTATTCCACCTCGTTGGAATCCGCAACAGCCACCACACCGGCAAAAGCCAGCGCACCTACCGCAACACCGATTCTATGGAGATCCAGATTCATATCCGTGCACACAACGTAGGTGATTCCTTTATGAAGGTCAAAGCAGACCCGCTCCCATGCAACCCCCGCTTTTGACGTTGCCATGAAACCGACAGGATGCGTATCCTGCACCCATGCTTCCTCAATGGATTATCGAAAAGAAACGCGACGGCGCAGAACTCGACACGGAAGAGATCCGCACCTTCATTGCAGGCTATACCGACGGCTCCATCCCCGACTACCAAATGTCCGCCCTCGCCATGGCCATCTACTTCAAGGGAATGACCGCGCGCGAAACCGCCGACCTCACCATCGCCATGATGGAGTCCGGCAAGGTCATCGACCCCGCCCGCATTGCCGGCGCGAAGGTCGACAAACATTCCACCGGCGGCATCGGCGACAAAATCTCCATTCCCCTCGCCCCGCTCGTCGCCGCCTGTGGGGCCACCGTCCCGATGATCTCCGGGCGCGGGCTCGGCATTACCGGCGGCACCCTCGACAAACTCGAATCCATCTCTGGCTACCGCACCGGACTCTCCGAA
>JAUXGY010000079.1 GCA_030621805.1 Kiritimatiellales bacterium
TTTGTATTTGGAATATCCGTAGGAGCCCCAATGGGCACCGCGTCCGGCCAAGAGCTGGTAGTCGGCTTCGGAGACGCCCTTGATCGTGGCATTGGAGACCATGGTAAATGATTTTAGCCCGGCGGTTTGTCCGGTGCGGATGGCCGCTGCGGCAGCTTGTTCGAGCAGTCCGTTGTGGAAATCCTTGGTTTCTCCAAGTCCTGTGACGATCACTTGTTTGGCGGCAATTTTTCCGGCGGTCGGGAACGCTGCGGTTTGTCCGGCCTGTCCTTTGAAGCCGGAGTGTTTCACAAATTCGGAAATCAGTTTCTTAAGTGCGGTATTTCCTGAGGGAAGCTGTATTTCTGTTCCCTGAAAAAAGACTACAACAGCGTCTTTCTTTTGTTCGGCCAACGGAGCGGGGGAGATTGATATTTTCATTTTATTATAATCCTTCGGGTAATTTTGCTTTGGGGTTTGCAGGACGATTGTTTACAGAAAATCCAATAATGGAGATCGTCTCTTCGATATTCATGGTGCGGATCGTACTACTTTTATAACTCACAGTAAGGGTGCGTTCTTCAAGGTTGCTGGAAATGGTTTTAACGCCTATGAGCCCTTTTAGACGAGCTTGGATGTAGGCTTCTGCCGCAGGGGAGGCCATGTCGGGAATGTGGTATTCAGCCACTTGCAGTTCCTGACGGAAGCAACCCGAGGCAAGCAACGGCAGTACTGCTGACCACGCGAGGGTTCTAAAAAGGTTCTTCATTCATCGTCCTTTAGGTTGTTTGAGCGCGGAATCATAGCTCATGCATAAGTTGATAACGATAGATTTCCTCCCATTTTGGAGGGGAACGGAATCCTTCCTCCATAAGGTAGCGGTTGCGCCTAATTTGGGCGACGATGCTGGGAAAAATTTCGTCAAAAAGGTAGGTGAATTCGTCATAGACTTCGGCGGCTTCCACAAAACGACCTTGCATTTGATAGGCTAGCCCAAGAGAGATCATGGGTCCGGGGCTATCGGGAAAGTCTTCGCGGAGCTTGCGGAAGAAGGGTTCGGCTTCTTCGGGGTTCTGGTTTAACATCAGAATATTGCCGGCAAGCAGTTGGGCTTGAGCGGCCTGTTCGGGATAATGTTCAATAATCAGCCGAGCGTTCAGAAGGATTTTATCACCCACCTTGTTTGCATAGGCGCTATTCATCTCGGCATCAAGTGCTGCGAAGGGCGGGGGTTGGTCGCGTAGGTCAAAGATTATGTGGACCGTCCATAGCATAAAGAGAGTGGCGGCTATGATGGTGAAGTCCGCTCGGTTGAAACGGGTTTTACGGGATATTTTCGAGAGGATGCTAGGGAGCGCTACGCCGGAGTGGTCGCGGTAGTGATGGGTTTCCATGAGGTTGATAATGAATCCAGCCATGGCAGGTTCAAGTTCTAGAGAGCCGTGTTTTTTGATCGAGAGGGTATGCCACTCCAGGAACTCCTGAAGCATTAGTTTGGTAAAATCCCGTGTGACGGCTCCCCCCGGATCATGGGTCTCAAGAATCTCAAGCAGAAGCATCTGCCGCACCAGCGGAAATTCTTTCCCGTCGGGCACCATGGATCGCCAAGATAAGACGTCTAGGCCTCCGGGGAGGATGCTTGAATGTTGTATTTGGTCCATAATCAGACCTTTTTTCATCGCGGGCAGTTGGTGCCAAAGCAGGGGGGTCAGGGTTGGGAATCCGCTGAGCTGGCTAAGTGTACTTCGGGTATAGGCATTGCTGTACTGCGAGGTTTGCTCATTCCAAAACTGGGTATTCAGGTTGTTGACTAGCACATCGTGTTCCTTGGTAAAGAAGGGGTCGCGATTTGCCGAGTCGGGGGATTGTTTCTGCAGTCGGTTCAGGGCTTCGATTTCCGTAAGTAGCAACACCGTCAGATCGACGGAGGACAGTTCAGATTCATAGGTTTCTGGTACGAGGGGTTCTTTCCTGTTTTGCCAATAGTGAAGACCGCGTCGCTTGGGATCAAAATGCTGGAGCAACCACTGCAGATGACGGCGTAAAAGAGGGGTGATTTCAGAAAGAAAGCGAGGATCCTTTCGCGCCGCCCATATTTTTTCGGCGGTTTTCGCGAACATAGGCTTGGGGGCTTCGAGAATGGAAAAGGTTTTTTTTGGGGCGTATGTCACCGGAATGGCGCCCGAGTTGTCCTGCAATTTGAGAACTCCCAGTAAAAGTTCTTCGGCCATGTCGATATCGAGGTGTCGCCATGCGAGCACAAGGGAGTGGATTTCGTTAGTATCGAGAAGGGGGTCACCCTCAATGGATTGGCTCCAGTGGGTGGAGATGGATCCCTCTGGGGGGCGGACGGCACGCATCATGCATTCCGCACTAAGCACGGCTAATGAGTCATGATGGGCCATTTGCTCAAAGAGTTTGGCTGCACCAGCCCGTTTTTCTAGTTCTTCGTGCAGATAGGATTCGATGTCCCGGTCAAGATAGTCCTCGGCAATCAGTACGGCATCGCTAAATATGCGCGCTTTGGTTACAAGGCAGAAGAGCCCGTCGCGAATCGCAAGCAAGGCCGGGACAGAGTCGGTTTCTAGCCAAAGGAATCCATCGGACTCTTCGATGGGTTTTTCCGAAAGAAGCACCGGCGCGGGAATATCGTGGAAACGCCCCCACAACACCCCGGGTTCCGGGGTGATGACCTCTGCGGCGCACGTCCGTTTCCGGTGCTTGTAGAATCCACAAAACCCGTTGAACAGAAGGTTAATGCGACTATTTTGAGGAATGGGAATCTGTAGGGACCACTCGGGGTTATCCAAGTGGGGTCCAATCCGTCCGACGGTTTCCATGGTTTGGAAAAAATAGCCGGCATTTTTGTTGCGGAAAGCCGTCCCGCAACCCCGCGGTTCGAGGGTCCACTCCAAAAGCCACGGGTGGGGTGGGTAGGATTGGAAGATGGAATTCATCGGGAGATAGTGTTTGCTGCGGCATAATTCTTCAAGCGAAATAAACAATGGCAACGCGGTACGATATTTTTACCTATTAGCGTTGACGAAGGCAGGCAAGTTGCTATTAATTCTTCGCTTTTACCGATATAATAGGTGAACTGTGTTTTGCTATAAATAAGGAGCCCCATGGTTACTTCGAAGAAAAAGGCCACCAAAAAGAAGGTTGCCACCAAAAAGAAAGTCGTTGCAAAGAAGAAGGCTGTCGCCAAAAAACCAGCCACAAAGGCGGTTAAAAAGACCGTGGCGAAGAAAAAGAGTGTCGTTAAAAAAGGGGTCGCCAAGAAGACCGCAACGATCACGGTAAGAAAAAAAGCGGCCGCTCCCGGCAAAGGGATTCCTCCGAAAAAGGCTGCGGCCAAAAAAACTGCTAAAAAGTCGCCAGTGAAAAAAGCGGCCAAGAAAAAAGCCCCCGCTAAAAAAGTGCCGGCTAAAAAAACGCCCGCCAAGAAGACCAAAACGGTAAAAAAATCGACCAAGAAGGTGACTAGCGTTCAGTTGGCAACACTCGACAACGACGCTGCTGTTTCATTAATGGATCGAGAGGAACGCAATGATCGCATCAAAGAGCTGATGGCTCTGGCGTCCGACCACGGCTTCCTGACCTTTGAAGATATCAACGAAGCTTTTCCGGAAGATATGGTGGTGGTGGAGGATGTCGATAAGGTGGTCGCGCTCCTCCAAAGCATGGAGATCGATATTATCCGTCAGGACGATGTCGAGGAATACCAAGCTCGCATGGAAAAGGAGCAGGCTGATAAGCAGAGTGCCCGCAGCGATGTGCTCGACGACCCTGTTCGGATGTATCTCAAGCAGATGGGCCAAGTTCCTCTACTCACTCGAGAGCAAGAGGTGGAGATTTCAAAACGCATCGAAGAGGCAGAAATTGCCACCACCGGCATGTTCCATCGCCTCGGCTGCGCCACCGATGCCTATCTGGGCGTGATCGATCGGTTGGAGCGTGGCAAGGAGCGTTTCGACCGCATTGTTTCTGATAAACATGTGGAGTGCCGTGAAGATTATTTCAACGATCTTCCCAAGGTTTTGCGCGGCATTGAGCGCAATGGCGATCTTAAGCTGAAGTATTACCACGACTATTCAAAGGCGAAGAAGGATAGCCCCGAAAAGAAGAAGGCCATTAAAATGTTCGACAAGGCGCAGGAGCGCCTAACAGAATATTATAGAAAACTGCATTTTAAGCAGAAGGCCATCGAGGATATTATTCCCGAGGTCGACAAGCAGCACCACAAGATGCAACACCTGCTCGGCGAGGTGGCACGCCTGAAGAAAAGCCGTGCAAAAAGTGCAACCAGCGACCTGCGCGGAATCCGCAAGGATATTCGCGAACTCGAATCCTATCTCCAGATGGATCAGGTTGAATTCGTGGCGCAGTTCAAGGAACTCCGGATCTGGATGCGCAAAGGCCACAAGGCCAAGACGGAAATGATCGAAGCCAACTTGCGCCTCGTGATCAGCATTGCTAAAAAATATACTAACCGCGGCCTCTCCTTCCTTGACCTGATTCAAGAGGGAAATATGGGACTGATGAAGGCGGTTGAAAAGTTTGAATATCGCCGGGGCTATAAGTTTAGTACCTACGCCACATGGTGGATTCGTCAGGCTATCACCCGTTCGATTGCCGACCAGGCGCGTACCATCCGCATTCCTGTGCACATGATCGAAACGATCAATAAGCTGATGCGCATCCAGAAGCAGTTGCTTCAGGAGTTTGGCCGCGAAGCCACACCCGAGGAACTTTCCGACGAGATGGATCTCCCCGTGGAGCGTGTGCGTGCCATCCTCAAGATTGCGCAGCAGCCGATTTCTCTGCAAAGCCCGATCGGCGATAGCGACGACACCCACTTTGGCGACTTCATCGAAGATAAGGCCGCAGAAAAGCCGGATGAAATGACCGCTTTCAGCCTACTTAAGGAAAAGATAGGCGACGTTCTGCAAACTCTGACAGAGCGGGAGCAGGAAGTGCTTACCCTGCGTTTCGGGTTGGTCGACGGCTATCCGCGTACACTCGAAGAGGTAGGCCGCAGGTTCAACGTCACTCGCGAACGCATTCGCCAGATCGAGGCGAAAGCCTTGCGCAAGATGCGGCATCCCACCCGTATCCGCAAATTGGAGGGCTTCCTTGACGGGGGCGAATAAAAGTATCATCAAGCGCGATGGGCAGGTTGTTCCGTACGACCGCCGCCGCATCGCTAATGCCCTGTTCAAAGCCGCCGCATCTGCCGGCGGCTTTGGCATTGATGAGGCCGAACGTCTTTCCTTTGTGGTTGAGCAACGCGTGGCCGAAAGCTACGTTGGGCAGACTCCGACCGTTGAAGACCTACAGGACATTGTCGAATCGGTCCTGATGGAAAATGGGCACATTAAAACCGCCCGCGCTTATATTATCTACCGCCACCAGCGCACCGAGGTGCGCGAGGCTCGGCGAGGGGCGGTCGAGGCCACCGACCATATTCCCTACAAGCGCATCTACGAGGTATTGCGCTGGAATATCGAACACGGTTGCGAGTCCATAGAGGGCATTAATCGGATTATAGAGGCCGGCGAATATCCGGGTTTCGTGGCGGACTGTGAAGAGCGCTATACCAACGAATGCCGGTCAGCCAGCCAGCGGGTGCTCGATCATGGCGATGGGGTTCGACTGATCATTGTCGCCGGGCCGTCATCGTCCGGGAAAACCACCACCACGATCAAGATGGAAGAGCAACTGTCCGCACACGGAAAAAAACTCAAGGCCATCAATGTGGATCACTATTTCTTCGACCTCGAAAAACATCCTAAGGATGAGTTTGGCGACTATGACTATGAAACCCCGCAGGCGCTCGACATTGACCTGATCAATGAACATTTAGAGCAGCTCCTCGCTGGGAAAATGGTCAGAACCCCTCACTATGATTTCCACACCGGCAAGCGTACGCTTAATGTCCATGAGATGCAGTTGGCCGATGATGAAATCCTGTTGATGGACTGTCTCCACGGGTTGTATTCTGACATGACCCGCAATGTGCCCGACGACCAGAAGTTTAGACTCTACATCGAAACGCTGGGCCAGCTGAGAAATGAAGCCGGCGACTTCATGCGCTGGACCGACCATCGACTGCTCCGTCGCATGATCCGCGATAGCTGGAGCCGCAGCCACGACCCGCTCGATACACTTACGCATTGGCACTATGTTCGCAAAAGCGAACTGCAATATATCATCCCTTTCATTGGCAACGTTGACTTTCTGATCAACTCCGCCATGCCTTACGAATTCCCCGTCCTCAAAAAAAAGCTGAGCCATATTTTTCCCGACGCGGTCAAGCGGTACCGCGACGACTTTAAGCGGCAGGATGCTTTTCTGCGGGCCCGGCGCATCATGCAGTTCCTCGAACCGCTGCACACTCAGGCCGACGATACCACCATCCCTTCCAACTCTCTCTTTCGCGAATTTATCGGCGGGAGCGACCACGTCTATTGAGGACTATTATTTTTTAACAGGAGACGGGATAAGATCTCATGACCGGGCTGTACATCCATATTCCACTTTGCATTTCACGTTGCAGGTATTGCGATTTCTACAAGCTGACTCCAAATGAGTGGGATAATATTGAGTTATTTATCCAGTGCTTGGAAATCGAGTTAAAAAGATTACCGCCCAGCTTTGCGCCGGAAACCGTTTTTATCGGAGGAGGAACACCGACGGCTTTAGCGCCGAAAGAATTATCCGCTCTGTTTGACGGCATTAGAGGGGCGATCGACCTGTCGAAGGTTATTGAGTTTTCGAGTGAAGCAAATCCAGGAACGCTTACACCGGAAAAACTGGCGATCATGAAGGAAGGCGGAGTGAACCGGGTTTCGATTGGTGTGCAGTCGTTCAACGATAAGGCTCTGCGGTTGCTCGGGCGAATCCATAAAGGCGACGAAGCCATCGAGGGCTTTCACATGTTGCGTACAGCGGGTTGTCAGCGTGGTTATCGATACCTTGCAGACGCTGCCCAGTTTCGTTTACCTGATGCCCGTGGTAATGCTCTTCAGGGTCGGGGATTTTGCCGCTATGCTGGCGGTTATCGCTTACGCGGTGACGCCGATTATCCGTTATACCGATCACGGCATTCGACATGTGTCGCCCGACCTGATCGAGGCCTCGCAGCAGGTGGGTTGCACGCGCAGCCAGATACTGCGCAAGGTACAGCTACCGCTGGCATTACCGCAGATCATGCTCGGCGTGAATCAGACCATCATGATGGCGCTGTCGATGCTGGTTATTACGGCCCTGGTCGGCACCCGTGAACTCGGCCAGGAGGTTTATATCGCCCTGACCAAGGCAGATACCGGCAGGGGCATCATCGCCGGTGTCTGTGTTGCCTTCATCGCGATCATTGCGGATCGCATGATCGGCGCCTGGGCTTCGAAACGTAAACGTGAATATGGACTTGAATGAGATGAGTGAAAATACGAAAACAGGCCTGGCAGGCCTCCCGGGTCAGGCGCGCATCGTCATCATCGGCGGCGGTATTATCGGCTGCTCTACCGCGTATCACCTGGCTAAAATGGGTTGTAACGATGTCGTCCTGCTGGAACAACACAAGCTGACTTCGGGTTCGACCTTTCATGCTGCGGGCCTGGTTGGTCAATTACGTACTAACGCCAATATCACCCAGTTA
>JAUXGY010000261.1 GCA_030621805.1 Kiritimatiellales bacterium
CAACCGGAGCGACCGTGTGACCCTCGAAAAACCGCAACTTCCCGATGCCGTCGGAGAGGCCTACTCGTGGGTGATCGAAGACGAAACGGTCTACGGCAACCAAAACCCGTGGCCCGCCAGCGCTGCGGGACGCGGCCCTTCGCTGGAACGGATCTCCATGAGCCAGCATGGCCTCGACCCCGCCAACTGGCATGCCGCCGCGCCCTCGCCCGGCGCCGAGAGTTCCGACCGCGATGGCGACGGCATGCCCAGCGACTGGGAAGACGCGCATAGTCTGGATCCGGGAGATCCTGCGGACGCACACGTGGATTCGGATGGCGACGGCCTGACCAATATCGAGGAATACTGGAGCGGCACCGATCCGCGCGATCCGGAAAGCGTTCTAAAGTTTGATTGGATCGGCCCGACCAATAGCCTGATCGGTATGCGCTTCATCGCGGTTGCGGACAAGACCTATACCATCCAGCACCGCCCGTCGCTCGATGCCGGAACGTGGGAAAACTTGACCAACCTTCCTTCCGCCGCCAGTACAGAAACGCTTAACCTCACCGATCCCGCCTCGGCCACAAATAACGCGGGCTTCTACCGCATCATAATCCCATCCCTGTAAGCCGTGTCTTTGTTCATCCCATTTTCGAGCACGCGCGGCTGAGGTCACGAGGGTGTCCATGGACCAGAACTGGCCTTCATCGTTTTTTAGCAACAGGCGCACGCGGAGGAATTTTCCGGCGGGATCGAGTATGATGGTGTTGCATGAGCGTCAAAAGTCTCGCTTCGCTTGGCGGTGTATTCCGTGGTAATGATTCTGTTCAAGCTAAGTTGATAGAATTTTCCGGAGAACTACTCGACCAAGGCGCGCAGGAAAAGCGCGTTGTTGGTGATTGACGGGGGGATATCAAACTCCACATCCACGAGCTCTCCAAACTGGTTCAGGGGTTGAACCCGGATGGGCCGTTCCGTCGTCCAGGTGATAAGATCCGTGGATGATTCGCAAATATCGGTCGTGCCCAAAGCCGCAGTCCGTTGATAGGTGACCCGCATCCCAGACGGAGATGGAGCAATTGCCATCTGAAGCTCTTCCTGGGCCGAAAGCGGCAGGGAGAGCTCTAGCGGTTGGAACCCGGCGCGCGCATTGTCCACGATGAAGGCGTAGTATCCAAACGCGGCAGGGAACGTGGAAAAGGTGTGCACGATACTGGCTGTTCCAGCATGCAGGGTGACGCGTTTAAGGTCCGGTTCCACTTCGATTTCAACCGACACGGTGCCCGCAGAGGGGAACTCCGCAGGATAGGCCAGTGTGGCCATCTCGCCCAGATAATCCAGCGTAAGCTGCCGGGCGGAACCATCGGCTTTCACCGTCAGCATCTGGGCGACATTCGTGGTGGAACCGATTCCAAAGGTCGCCATATTATTCAGCCCCGTCACGGTTTGGGTCAGCAGATCGGCCTTAACGGTAAAGTTGGAACCAACCACTTCCGCAAAGGGAGAGATCGCATACCCGGTTCCCTCCAGCTGCACGCCGGCTCCCAAAGCACTGACCACTACCCCGCTTTGGATTTGGAACTCATCGGTGGGACGGAAGAAGTCGCTGTTGTGGCTGTGGCTGGAATCCATGAGCCTTTGCAAGCGGTCGACATCGTCGGCATAGGCCGGATCGCCCGCGAGGTTGGTGGTCTCGGATCGATCCGCAACGAGGTCGAATAACTCCAGAGAGATGGTAGCCCCCGTCGTCTTGTTGAGTACACGCATCAACTTAAGATTGTCATCTCGTACAGCGCGTGACCAACCGCCATCGGAACTGAATTCCCAGTAGAGCACCCGATCAACCTGATCCTCCGGTTTTCCCAGCAGCGTGGGAAGAATGGAGCGTCCAGTCGCATCTGCTGGATGAGGAATTCCTGTAAGTTCGCTCAACGTCGGCATGACGTCATCAAACATGCCCACCAGTCCTGAAGTCGTACCTGCCGGAACATGTCCCGGCCATGAGGCGATAAACGGTTCGCGAATCCCGCCTTCATGCGTTGAGTTCTTCAGCCCGAGCAGTCCGTCCACAGAGTCAAAATAAGTATAATCGACCTCGCCGAGGAATGTCGTGCCATTGTCGGAGGTAAATACAATCAGGGTGTTTTCAAGTAATCCAAGCGATGAAAGCAGATCGGTAATTCGGCCGATATCGCGATCCATGGCGGTAATCATGGCCGCATATTCATGCCGTTTATCCGGTGTCGGCGAATAATGCCCTGATCCTTCATGGTAGATGGGTGCTCCGAAAGGCTGTCCTGGATAGAACTCTTCCACCGAGGTGCGGACAGAATTATCGAAAATAATCCCATCACCGTCCGTCAGGTCGTTAATATGCGCAGGTGGTTGGATGGAAGTATGGGGAATAGGGAAGGCCAGATACAAGAAGAAGGCTTCGGACTGATGAGAGGTAATCCAGCCCATCGCTTCCTTGGTCATGGCATCGTGCGAGTGAACATTACCGTTGTTGGTTTCTTGTTCTCCGTTGTTATTCGCTCCCGTAATATCCACGGTCGTACCCGCCAAAGCGGCCTGCGCGGGATTATAGAACACCTTGGTCACATTCCGGTACATATAGCCGGGATAGTAGTGGTGAGCATTCACCTGATCCAAATAACCAAAGAAGTGATCAAACCCGAAATCCGGCGGAGCCCCATCCGTAGGACTTCCGAGCCCCCATTTTCCAATACAGGACGTGCTGTATCCCGCATTCTGCATCAGGTTTCCGAGTGTAAAAGTTCCCTCAGGCAGGGGAAACTGGAACCCATTAACTTGCCTGTTATTACGAACAAAGCACTGGCCGGCATGCTTGCCTGTCATCAACTGTCCCCGGCAGGGGGCGCACACGGCCGTAGGAGTATACATATCGGTAAATTTCATTCCCCCTCCTGCCAGCGCATCGAGCGAAGGGGTGAGAATCTTGGTCTGCCCATAAACCCCCACTTCGCCATATCCAAGATCGTCAGCTAGGATAAAAATCACATTCGGAAGATTCGGTTGGTCGCTAGCATTGTTGGGGTCGGTCCCCTTGGCCACTTCGCCGCCGTCTTTAAACCGATCCCCATCCGTATTGGCATTCAGCGGGTCGGTTCCAGTGTCGGTTGACGAAACATAGATTCCGGTTCCGGTTTCAACATTATCCTTGAGGGCGTCCTTATCCGTATCGTCGCTAAGCGGATTGGTTCCGGCGGTTACTTCTGCGCCATCGAGCAGGGTATCGCCGTCGCTGTCCGCATCCGTGGGGTCGGTATCGAGAAGAAATTCCTCCATCTCGGTCAATCCATCCGGCTCATAGTCCAACGTGCCATCGCGATCCAGATTTCCAAAATAGTGAATTTCCCAGAGGTCCGGCAGGCCGTCGTCATCCGAGTCCTCGTCAAAGACCATGAAAACGGTAACGTTGTCCCCGCCGGGCGTTGAATTTTCAACGATATAGGCATTATCTCCAATCTCCAGAGTCAGGGGATCAGGCCCAAATACAGATGCAGCCCCGTCCACCGAGATATCATCGGCGTATTGAGCAACCACTTCCGACGCGGTCTTGGCGGTAAAGGTCATTGATCCGTTGTTAATTAAATTTGCATCCCCGGCGCCACCAAAGCAGGCGTTAGCTCCACCCAGCGTGACCGATCCGCCATCAATAGTCCAAGTGACCAGCCCCCAGGTGCTGGAGTGCGACCCCTGAAGCAGCACCGAATTGGCTGGTG
>JAUXGY010000289.1 GCA_030621805.1 Kiritimatiellales bacterium
AGCTGCACAATCTTGCAGCGCAGGGTTCCAACGATAAAGTCGAGTTCTTTGATGAGGTCGCGGAACTTTCCGGATCTTGGAATAACGGCGTAGCCTGCGCCGTCGAGTTGCTGGACGGCTGGTTGCTCCTGCGGGGCGACTGCTCCTTTGGTTTTGGCCTCGCCAAACTGGCGGACGAAGGCCGTGTACATGGTATTGCTGGCGCAGGTTTCAGCGGGTTCGACCTTCAGCACCGAGTTGCCGCCTTCCGGCCATAGAATTTGGTCGGAGGTATCGGCGATGAAGTAGGCCTTGGCCTCGAAGCGTCCAACGCCGAGGAGCGGGAGGGTGATGGAAAAGCCGCTGTCGGTAGGTTCCATCAGGAGGTCGTGCCAGTCGCGAGAGAGCGGGGGAAGGCCCTCTTCGGCGTGGCGGATGATTTCGGCGTGGCGGATGTGCGCGTGGCCAATATTCGAGCGCAGCCACGCCTTGCCCGGGTTTCCGGTACGATTTTCGAGGGTGAAGGTGAGGGTGTCGCCGCGGAAGTGGATGGAGTGTTCGCCCGGAGCCGGGTGCTGAATCAGGGGGTACATGGAGCCTACTTCTTTTGGGGTTTAACTAAAATACCGTGAGGTTGTTTGTTGAACGCGAACAGGTCGGTGGCCTCGAAGAGCTGAGTGAACGTTCGGTAGCCATAGTTGCTCGGGTCAAAGTCGGGGTGCTGTCGCTTAATGAGGCTACCGCAGGTGCCTAATTCTGCCCAGCCGTCCTCATCGGCATATTCGTTCACTGCGTTGCGCAGAATGTTGACCAGTTTATTGTCGCGCCGCAACTGCTCCTTGGTTTTTTTTGTACCCTTTTTTGTCGGGGCATCTTCTTTTTCCGGTTCAGGAGTCTTGAGGATCTTGGTCGAAATAAAGTCGTCGCAGGCATTGCGGAAGGCGACCGGGGTTTTGTCTTCGCCAACGCCAAAGACAAAGATTTCCTCTTCCTTAAGACGGGAGGCGAGCTTGGTGAAGTCGCTATCGGAGGTGACGAGCGCAAAGGCATCGAATCGTTGGGTGTAGAGCAGATCCATGGCGTCGATGATCATGGCGGCATCGGAGGAGTTTTTGCCCTGAGTGTAGGAAAATTGCTGGACGGGGGTGATGGCGAGTTCATTGAGTGGTTGCTTCCAGTTTTTAAGGTGGTTGCTGCTCCAGTCGCCGTAGGCTTTTTTGACGGCGAGGTGGCCGTGTTTAGAAAGCTCTGCGAGGATGGCACCCATCACGCTGTATTGTGCATTCTCCGCGTCGATCAGAACGGCGATTTTTTTTGCGGTATCGATATCTTTCATGGATTAACCTTTAGTTAGAGGGTTAGTTGGATAGCAGGGACCACTCATCAATACTGGGTTCAAGGTAGGCGTGTTCGAGCAGTTCCTGTGCCCAGTATTGTTCCGCCTTGGCAAGGCGGCGAAGGATGCGTACCGACAAAACCTGTACGGCGGGAACCTCCGACCAGAGCGCGTTGTTTAGGCATCGCCAATGGGCGGGGATCATCTTTTTAGGGGTAGTAATCTGTTTGAGGCACTCTTCGCAGAGGAAGATGCAGTAGTCGACGGAAGGCTCCTCTTCGAGAGGCGGTAGTTCGTAGACTTCGAGCTTTACGCTGCCTTTTTCGCAGAGTTCGCATTTGGAGCGGGAACGGCGCACAAGATCCTTCGCAAAACGCGAAAGCATGTTCTGCCGATGAAACTTTCCCTGAAACCCTGTAGACATGGTTGCATTCCCCTTTAAACAAGAGAGCTAAACATAGGGGAATAATTGCCAATGTCTGGGAAAAAGCGGATTTATTTAAGGAATAGCAGTTACACGTAGAAAATAGTTGCGGATGTATTCCAATCCTTGAATAATGATCACCATCTCAAGTGAGACTTTGGAACGGATGTCCCGGTACATTGGAAAACATAACAGGAGGTTTGATATGAAACGCATGGCTTTCACGCTTTTAGCTTTAACGGTCTGCATCGGTTTTTCCGGATGCAAATCAAAACCCAAAATGGATTCCGACAAAACCATGTTCGACTACATGCAGGAAGAGGTTGCCAAAATTACCAAGAAGGGCGGCATGGCAGCGGTCGGTCAGGCGGACTCACGCAATACGCAGTTGGCTATCACCAAGGCCAAAGTTGAAGCCCGCAAGAATCTTGCGCAGGCCGTGCAGGTAAAGATTAAAAACCTTGAGAAGGCGTTCATTGAAGAAGTGGGCGAAGCCAAAGGTTCAGAGCTGAACGAACTGTTTAGCTCGGCCACCAAGCAAATCACCTCTCAGACGCTGCAAGGGACCGTGCCGATAGAGCAGAAATATGAAACCGACGATGATGGCGTTACCACCGCCTACATCCTGATGGTACTCAATCCGGACATCGTGGATGCCTCGCTCAAGAACAACAATGCGAAGCATCTCTACGAACGTTTCCGCGCCTCCAAAGCCTTTGAGGAACTCGACAAGGAAGTCAAGGAATTCGAGGAATCCGAGCGCCAAGGTATGCTTGGTATGTAGTTTGATTAGAAACAGCTATTCTGAAAACGGGGCTTGAATTTAACATTCACGCCCCGTTTTATCTGCATCATGAAAATTCTTGGAATTGAAACCTCTTGCGATGAAACCGCGGCCGCCCTTGTTGAAGATGGTCGGACGGTGCTCTCCAACGCGATCTATTCGCAAATCGCCCAGCACCGGCCTTATGGGGGCGTGGTTCCAGAGATTGCTTCGCGCAACCATGTAGCGATGCTTCCGGGTATTATCGAGGAGGCGCTGGAGGCGGCGGGAGAAACCTATGACTCGATCGATGCTTTTGCGGTCACCTATGGTCCCGGCCTCGCCAGCTCGTTGTTAATTGGGTTTTCCGCCGCCAAAACCTTAGCGCTTCGCTTGGGCAAGCCGCTCATTGGTGTGAACCACCACGAGGGTCATCTGCATTCTATTTTCATGAAGCCCGATGCCCCCGATCCAGAAGACGTTTTCCCAATGCTCGGCCTCCTGGTTTCCGGTGGCGATAGCAGTCTTGTGCTCATGACGGGGCCGGGGCTCTACGAACGGCTGGGAAGCACCATCGATGATGCTGCGGGCGAGGCTCTCGACAAGGCTGCCGCCGTGCTCAATCTGGGCTATCCCGGTGGTCCCGTTATTCAGAAAATGGCGGAGGGCGGCGATCCGAAGGCCTACCGTTTTCCACGCGGGCTCGATCAGGTTGATCGGGGCAAGTGGATTTATAAATATGACCGCAACCTGTGTTTTAGTTTTAGCGGGTTGAAAACCTCCTTGTTCACCCGCGTCAAAAAACTTGACCATGCCCCCGAAGG
>JAUXGY010000016.1 GCA_030621805.1 Kiritimatiellales bacterium
ATGCCGACGAGCGGTTTGTGCGCGATCTCTCCAACACGCTTAACCTTCCCGTCATCGTTAAATCTATCGATGTACGGCAGCTCTCCGAAAACGACGGGCTCTCCATCGAGATGGCGGCACGTCAGGCGCGGCACGATTTTTTCCACTCCATTTCCTCAAGCCTCAAGCCTAAGGTCTCAAGCCTCCTCTTTGCCCTCGCCCACCACGCCGACGACCAGGCCGAAACCTTTATTCTCAAGCTCGCGCGCGGTGCCGGAACCGAGGGGCTCGGAGGCATGTCCTGGTTCCAGCAAATGGGCGATCTACGAATTATCCGTCCGATGCTAGGGATTCCACGTGCGGACATTATCCGGTGGCTGGAGGAAAATGGATTTGAGTGGCGGGAGGATGCCAGCAACATGGATGAGGCCTACCTGCGCAACCGCGTGCGGCATACGATTCTTCCGATGCTCGAAAAAGAGCTCAACCCGAACATCCGCGAAGCCATCCTGCGGACGATGAATATTCTACGGACGGAAAACGAGTGGATGGACGCCCATGTAGACGAAGCTTCCAGCTTCGTTGCGATGAAGCGCCGCGCGTTGCGCAAGTGGCTGTTCGAGAACGGGGCGGATGAGGTTGGATTCGGTGCGGCGGAGCAAATCCTGTCGCTGATGGACAAGGCGGAAGGCACCACGTTTTTCGAGCTAACGATCGCCAGCGCGTGGTGGTGGAATATGGGAAGCCACGGTTCGAAGAGGCGGGCAGGCTGGAAAGCCCGCCCCACAAACTCTCCCTCGAACACGGCACCGGCTGGCGGAAGGATCATGGCAAGGGTGCCGGAATCCTGCCCGCCGAGGCGTCGTTCGATGCAGAGCAGGTTGGCGACTCGCCCATCACCGTGCGGGGCTACGAAGTGGGCGACCGGATACAACCGCTCGGCATGGAAGGCAGCCGCAAGCTGCAGGACATTTTTACCGACCAAAAGATTCCGCGCGCACAACGGACGGCCATTCCGGTCGTAGTCTGCCGAGACGAGATCATCTGGATTCCCGGTTACCGCACGGCCCGAGGATGGGAAGTCCCCACCTCCACCGCAGCCTCCGTGCATCTACGCATCCAACCATAATGTTTGTTGGATCCGCGAAGCCGTTTAATGATCCTCGAAGAGCCAGGTGGAGAGATAACGCTCGCCGGTGTCGCACACCACGGTCACGATGGTCTTCCCTTTGTTCTCTGGGCGCTTAGCCAGTTCAATGGCGGCTAAAACGTTGCCGCCGGACGAAATACCGCACAGAATTCCCTCCTCCTTCGCGAGGCGGCGAGCCATCGCTCCCGCAGTGTCGCCGGCAATCAAAACAACATCATCGATCAAATCGGTTTGCAGGTTATTCGGGATGAATCCGGCACCAATACCTTGAATCTTGTGGGGACCGGGCTTGCCTCCCGAAATGACGGGGGACTTTTCCGGCTCTACGGCCACGGCCAGCAAATCGGATTTCTTGGCCTTCAGCGCCGCGGCAACCCCCGACAGGGTTCCACCCGTTCCAACACCCGCTACGAAAATATCAACCTTTCCATCGGTATCCGCCCATATTTCCTCGGCGGTGGTGGCCTCGTGGATCGCCGGGTTTGATGGATTGTCAAATTGCTGAAGCATGATGGCCGATGGATTTTTTTCGACTAGTTTTTCAGCGGCACGGATTGCACCGGGCATCCCTTCCTCGGCGGGGGTCAGCACCAGTTCGGCACCTAGCACCTGCAGCAGGCGACGACGTTCAATGCTCATGCTTTCCGGCATGGTAAGCATCAGCTTATAGCCTTTGGCGGCGGCGGTGAACGCCAGTGCAATTCCGGTGTTTCCGCTGGTCGGTTCAATCAGAGTGGATCCGGGTTTGATGAGCCCTTTCTTTTCGGCATCCTCAATCATGGCGACGCCGATTCGATCCTTCACACTTCCCAGCGGGTTGTTCGACTCCAACTTAACCAGCACGGTCGCCTTCAGGCCCTCTGTGATGCGATTCAATTTTACGAGCGGGGTGTTTCCAACGGTCTGGGTAATGTTATCAAAGATAGGCATAGGGTCTCTCCGGTTTAAATATTAAACATAATGGGTTGGTCCGCCACACGCTTGTTGTAGTCGTCGTGTAGCTCCTTCAGCGTGATCTTGGAAAAATAATCCCGAAGCTCATTGCTGGCTCCTTGCCATACCCGCTGTACCACGCAGGAGTCTGAGCGACTACACCCTTCGGCCAGACAGCTCACCAGATTAATATCCCCTTCCGAGGCCGAGAGGATATCGTAGACGGTAATGTCGGCCGACTCTTTGGCCAACCGGAAGCCGCCGCGTAATCCGCGAACACTATTCACGAGTCCCGCATTTTTCAGCGGCACAATGATTTGTTCAATATAGTCGGTGGAAATCCCCTCCTGCTCAGAAATTCTTTTTTTGGGTACGGGTTGGTCAACCCGTTGTAGACGGGAAATACAAAGTAGTATGCGGGTGGCATAGCGCCCTTTAGTCGATAGCTTCATAGTTAATCTCCTTAAACTGTCATTTTGTTATTACTTTAATCATGTATAAAGGTGACTGTTTTTCCCGTCAAGATGATTTGCCGAAAATTGCGTACACATTTTAGGGCAAGAAAAAGGGATCACAACTCAAGATAGATTGTGGTCTGACGCGCCACGACGCCAAATGATTACACTTGTGTTGATTGAACTCAGTGTTATACATTTTTGAATTATAAAAGCAGTGAGCACACGCTAATTTTAATAAGGATAGCAATGACCCAAAGCGAAAAGGAACTGAACGTTCTATACAAAATCTCGCAGACCACGTCTGCCCGGCAGCATAATGTTTCGGAACTGCTCAACGAAGTTCTGCAAATCATGGGAACGGATATGGGTGTGCTACGCGGTACACTTACGTTTCGCACAATAGGCACCGACCTTCTAAATATCGAGGCATCGAGCGGTCTCTCCAGTAGCGAAGCCCGGAGGGGGCAATATAAACTAGGGGAAGGTATTACCGGCCGCGTTGCCCAAACGGGCAAACCCGAACTCATCGCAGATGTCAGCCAATCGCCCGATTTCCTCAACCGTACTCAGGCACACGACGGCCAAAAAACCGCCTTCCTCTGCGTCCCGATTATCCACCACAAGGAAACCATCGGCACCATGAGCATCGATCTGCCCGCCTGCGGGGAGGAGGAGCTCAACGGCTACTTCCTTTTTCTCCAGCACGTCGCACAGATCCTCGCCTCGGCCGTTTCCACCATCCGCGAGGAGATCGAGGAGCGCAACGCCCTCGAATCCGAAAACGAAATGCTGCGCCGGCAACTGGGCGACCGCTACAGCATCGACAACATGGTTGGAAACTGCAACTCCATGCGGGCGGTCTACGAACAGATCGTTCAGGTGGCCAACAGCGCGGCCACCGTACTCGTGCGCGGCGATTCCGGCACCGGGAAGGAGCTCGTCGCCCGTGCGATCCATTTCAACAGTCCCCGCAAAAACAACGCCCTCATCAGCGTCAACTGCGCGGCCCTGCCCGAAAACCTGATTGAGAGCGAGCTCTTCGGCCACGAAAAAGGGGCCTTCACCGGTGCGGCCCAACAACGTAAAGGCCGTTTCGAGCAAGCCAACGGTGGCACGATCTTCCTCGATGAGATTGGCGACATTTCTCCCGCCGTCCAAGTACGCCTGCTACGCGTCCTTCAGGAAAAAGCCTTCGAACGCGTCGGTGGAAACGAAACCATCTCCGTCAACGTACGCGTCGTGGCCGCCACCAGCCGCAACCTCGAAAAAGGCATCGCCAACGGCACCTTCCGTGAAGACCTGTACTACCGCCTGAATGTCTTCCCCATCCTCATCCCTCCCCTGCGCGAGCGGAAGTCCGACATCATGCTCCTGGCCGATTACTTCCTCCAAAAGTATAGCGAAATGTACGGCAAGAAAATGAAACGCATCTCGACCTCCGCCATCAATATGATGATGGTCTACCACTGGCCCGGAAACGTCCGCGAACTCGAAAACTGCATCGAACGCGCCGTGCTGACCTCCTCCGACGGCGTCGTCCACGCCTTCAACCTGCCGCCCTCATTGCAAACCAGCGACGAAACCCACACCAGCCTGCTTCCCGAAAACGGGGCCGATCTCAGGCAGATGGTGGATACCTACGAACGTGAGATTATCATCGACGCCCTTAAGAAACACCGAGGTAACGCCGCCGCCGCCGCGCGTTATCTCCAAGCCACCCAACGCATTCTCAACTACCGTATCAAAAACCTCGGCATCTCCCCGAAAAACTACAAATAGATCATTCATGGGCAAAGTAATTGCCATTTTGTTGGCTTCGAGCCTCCTGAAAGCGACTTATGCTGGGGGCCCGCTTCGCATCTTGCCCGTTGGTGATTCCATCACCCACGGCTGGTATTCGGGAATCGGCACCAATGCCCTCAACAGCTACCGCAAAGAACTCAAGAACCTGCTCGTTGCCAACGGTTATGTAATCGATTTTATGGGAAGCCTCGCCGATGGCGATTTTCCCGATAACCAGCACGACGGGCACGATGGATGGTTTGCCGACCACGACACCAAAAGCATCCTCGACCATGTCGCAGGCTGGGTAGAAACCACCGAAGCGGACATCATCCTGCTACACATCGGCACCAACGACCTCAATGGAAACGGCACGGGAACTGTCGCTGAAGTATCGGCCGTTATCGATGAAATCCAAACGGCCAACAGTAATGCCACCGTGGTACTGGCACTGATCATCGGTGTCAAAAACGATCCCTCACTACAAGCCACGATCAGCACATTCAATAACAACCTCAACACCATGGCCCACGCGCGTATTTCCAATGGAGACAACTTGCTGGTGGTTGACATGGAAAACGGTGCAGGCATTGACTATGGTTCGCCCGATATGAAAGATCGGTTGCACCCCTCGCAACTCGGCTACGACAAGATGGCCACCAACTGGTATCCGGTTGTCGTTCAGGCCATCGCCCGCCAAAGTCCGCCACTACGCATCGGATCGGTAGCCGTTTCCGAAAGTATGATTCTGCTCGGCATCGACAACCTCGCCACCGGGAAACAGACCGTCATTGAACAGACTGGCTCCCTCGCCAATCCAGCATGGTCGAATTCCGCAACCTTCACCCCATCAACCACGCACACCAACTGGATGCTCCCGATTGGATCGACCAACGCATTCTACCGAATCGTTATTCCGTAGAGTGTAGACGAGCGCATCCTGCCTCGTTCAGGAAGCACAACACGCGTTGGCATCGCCTTTATCCTCTGCAAGCTCAACACGCCCCGCTCATCCACAATGCGGCAAGATGCCGCATCTACATTCCCGTACCACCACGTCCCAGCGTTGCAATGGATAGAATCGTTTGTGTGTTCTTCCCGAACGAGGCAAGATGCCTCGTCTACGTCAGGGACCAATCAAAGGAGTTTCTGCAACCCACCCATGTAGGGCCAAAGGGCTTCGGGAAGGTCGATGCTGCCGTCGGCGGTCTGGTTATTTTCCAAGAGAGCAATCACGAGGCGCGGCAGGGCAACGCCGGAGCCATTAATCGTGTGGACGAACGTCGTCTTGCCGTCTTCGTTGCGATAGCGAATGTTGGCGCGGCGCGCTTGGTAGTCGTGGAAGTTAGAGCAAGAGGAAACCTCCAGCCATTTTTCCTGTGCGGCGGTCCAAAGCTCGATGTCGTAACACTTGGCAGCGCTGAATCCAAGGTCGCCGGTACACAGTTCAATCACGCGATAATGCAGGCCGAGTTTTTGCAGCACCCGCTCCGCATCGAGCGTCAGTTTTTCGTGTTCCTCCGCCGAGGTTTCAGGAGTGGTAAATTTAACCATCTCCACCTTGTCAAACTGATGAACGCGCTGCAAGCCGCGGGTATCCTTGCCCGCAGAACCGGCCTCGCGACGGAAACAGGGAGTGTAGGCCGTATGCTTGATCGGTAGTTCCTGGTCGAGGATTTCGTTTCCGTACATATTGGTTACCGGTACCTCAGCCGTTGGCACCGGATAAAGACCGTCGAGCGAAACCGTATACATATCCTCCGCAAACTTGGGTAGCTGGCCGGTGCCGGTCATTGCCGTTTCATTGCACATGAAAGGAGTGGCCAATTCGATATACCCGTGCTCTTCGGTGTGCAGGTCGAGCATGAACTGGATCAACGCCCGCTCCAGCTTGGCGCCCCGACCCGTAAATAGAGGAAAGCCGGATCCGGCAATCTTTGCTCCACGCTCCAAATCGAAGAGCTGAAGCGTTTCGCCCAGGTCCCAATGCATCTGCGGCTCAAAATCGAATGCGACTTTTTCACCCCACGAACGAACCACCGGGTTATCGGATTCATCTTTGCCCACCGGCGTGGTATTCGCCGGCAGGTTGGGGATATAAAGCAAGGCGTCGCGAAGCTGGGCATCCACCTCGCGTTGTTCCTCGTCGAGCACGGCGATCTTCTCGCCCATCTCCCGCACCTGCGCCTTAATCGCTTCGGGATCCTTGCCCTCCTTGATCATCAGACCGATGCTTTTTGAAATTTTATTGCGCTCAGCCTTCAGACCGTCCACCTCTACAATGATTTCACGGCGGCGATTGTCGAACACCAACACGGCGTCCACATCCACCTCGGCATTGCGGTTAATCATTGCGGTCTTCACCGCCTCAGCATTTTCACGAACCCATCGAATATCCAACATTGTTCAAACCTCATTGGTTATAAAAAAGAGTCGCTATTATTCACCTAATCCGAAAAATTTCACGCCAAATACAGGAGAAAAATGATGACTTCCAAACAATGGTTCGAACGGGCGCAGAAAGTGATTCCCGGTGGTGTGAATAGTCCGGTGCGCGCATTTAACGGCGTGGGCGGAACGCCCGTCTATTTTAAGTCCGGCAAAGGCGCGAAAGTGCAGACGGAGGACGGCACGGAGCTGATCGACTTTTGTGGATCGTGGGGGCCGCTTATTCTCGGTCATGCCCGCGAAGAAGTGGTGGAAGTCGTTGCGAAGGCTGCCGCCGACGGACTTACCTTCGGCGCCAATACCGCAAAGGAGACCGAGTTTGCCGAATTGCTCTGCTCGCTGGTTCCCAGTATTGAAATGTCGCGCTTAGTCAGCTCCGGAACCGAGGCCGTTATGACCGCCATCCGCCTAGCACGCGGATACACGGGCAGACGAAAGATCCTCAAGTTCGACGGATGCTACCACGGCCACAGCGACTACCTGCTCGTCGCCTCCGGCAGCGGACTGCTCACGGGCGGCATCTCCTCCTCCGCCGGAGTATCGCCTAGCGCGACCGAAGAAGTTTTTGTTGCGCCCTACAACGACCTTGCCGCCGTGCAGGAAATACTCAAAGCCAATGGCGACGAAATTGCCGCCGTGATCGTTGAGCCCATTGCGGGGAACATGGGACTCGTCGAACCCGCCGAAGGATTCCTCGAAGGCCTCCGTGCCGCCACTGCCGAATGCGGAACTCTACTTATTTTCGACGAAGTCATCAACGGCTTCCGCCTTGGGCCAACGACGTACGGAGCGATCGCTGGCATTACGCCCGATATTACGACGCTTGGAAAAATCATTGGCGGCGGCATGCCCATCGGAGCCCTTGGCGGAAGCACAGAAATCATGTCGCACCTCGCGCCGCTCGGTCCGGTTTATCAGGCAGGCACACTCAGTGGAAATCCCGTCGCAGTCGCCGCCGGAATGAAGACGCTTGAACTTTTGCGCGATGAAAATCCTTATCCGAAAATAGAAGCATTAGGCAAACGATTGGCCGATGGCATCAACCGCATCGCCACCGAAAAAAGATTGGATCTGCACTGCGCCCAGCGCGGTGGCATGTTTACCCCCTTCTTCCGCAAAGCGCCCGTCCATAACCTCGATGACTCAAAAGCGTGTGATCAAAAGGCTCATGCGCGCTACTTCCACCACATGCTTGACGCCGGATTCTACACCCCGCCCAGCGGCTTCGAAGTCGCCTTTGTTTCGGTGGCCCATACCCAATCTGATATTGATTTATTCATCCAGACACTGGAATGTTTATAAACAGAATGGCGTCTCGGTTTGATATAGTATTCTATATATTCTAGCCCTTAAATAGCGATATTCCGGCATTTTTATATAGTATACTATATCAAATATTTACCCGATTTCAGCGAAATGGTAGCACTGCATCGAGCGAATCGGCACCGGAAACAAGCATGAGTAATCGATCAACACCGAGGGCGACGCCGCCGGAGGCTGGCATTTTTTCCAAGGCCTGTATAAAGGCTTCATCGATGGGATAGGTTTCTTTCCCCAATGCTTTTCGCTGTTCGGCGCACGCTTCGAAACGCCGACGCTGCTCGGAGGGGTCGGTGAGTTCGGAGTAAGCATTAGCGATTTCCACCCCGTTAATATATAACTCCCAGCGTTCGGCCACGAGCGGATTGCCGGGCTTACGGCGCGAAAGCGCGGCGGCTTCGATGGGATAGTCGATGAGCACAACGGCTCCACCGATCCGCTCGATGGCGGGTTCAACCTTTTCAACGAGGTCGAGATCGAAACGGTCTTCATCATAATTTCCAACAGGATCCCAATCCGCGAATTTCAGGAAGGCATCGGAGATCGTCAGAATTTTCCAATCTGCGGAACCGAGGTCGTGGATCTCAGCGACCGCTTGAATGAGCGCCTTGGTGTCGGCCAAAACATCCAAATAGTCGGCCTTGGCGCGGTACCATTCGAGCATGCTGTATTCGGGATGATGCAACGGCCCGCGCTCACCGCGCCGAAAGCATTTTCCGATCTCAAATATTTTTTCGTGACCGGCGGCGAGGAGTTGCTTGTGGAAGAGTTCGGGCGAGGTGCGCAGAAAATGATCACCGCTGGGTTCGGCATCGATATGTAATTCCATGCAGGGAACTTTGAGCCGGATGGGGGTCTCAATCTCGGTAAATCCGCGCTCTTGAAAGAACTTCCTGATTCGACGCATCAGGGTGTCTCTTCGTATGATGCAATCTGCCGACATTAGCCCTTGGATACGCGGTCGGAGTAGGTTCCGGTGCGCGTGTCGATGCGGATGGTGTCACCTTCGTTGATGAAGATCGGCACGTTGATTTCGTAGCCGTTGGCCAGCTTGGCAGGCTTCATCACATTGGTAGCGGTGTCACCGCGGGCTCCGGGCTCGGTTTCGGCAATCTCGATTTCTACAAAGTTCGGCAAGGTGATGTCGAGCGCGCGATCATCATGAAAAAGGATTTCCACCTGCATGTCGTCAACAATGAAGTTTTTGAGAGCACCCAGCAACTCATTGCCCAAGGTCTCTTCCTCATAGGTTTCATTGTTGGAGAAGACATAGTTCTCTCCATCAATATAGGAAAAAGTAAAATCCTTCGACATCAGGGAGCAGCGCTTGACTTTTTCGACAGACCGATAGGTTTTATCAAATTGGTTTCCGGTGACCAGATTCTTGATTTTGCAACGGTAGAGAGCCTGACCCTTTCCCGGCTTTGAGAATTCAAAGTTGGTGATCATGCAGGGGTCGCCATCTATTTCAATTTTCAGCCCTTTTTTCAGATCGGATGCACTATACATAGGTCTAGCCTCGCGGATTTTGAAGTTTAAAAAAGAGCGCGCATTATGCAGAAGCCCCCTCCCCCTGCCAAGTGGTTTTTCCGTTCCAATAACTTGGTGGAGTTATTTCATCCGCAAAAAAAACCCTGAAAAAAACATGGTGATTATTGAGCAAACCACCTACTAATTACGTCTACAGTCTCAAACAAGGGATTCATCGGAATTATTGCAAGGAGAATATAGACATGAAGAAAAGACTAGGCATCATAATGGTCGGAGTCCTGCTGGCAGGGATAGCAACTATCACTTACGCAAAAACAGAACGTGAAAAAAAGAACGAGCCAAAAAACAGGAATGCGGTGTTGGATGCGTTAAAAGCAGCTGGGGAAAAACATTTTCCTGAAAAAATGAAAGTTCGTGATATCGGTTCCATCAAAATGGAAACGACCTACTATCATGTTTATAGTGGAACCTTGAAGGAAGGTGGCTACCGCGCCATTGTGTTTAACAATAAGCCGGAGTATCTCGGCTTCTATTTCATTGCTGAATACGAACCCAGTGGATATGAGGATGGCGGCTCTAAAGAAGGTTATATATTGATTGATCTGGAAAATGGGGGAGATGAAGAGCGCATCCGCATCAAGCAAGACGGACCGGCCGACCAGGCAACCATTGATGGTGTGAAATCGTATTTCGTTAAAGCACCCGAAAAGAAAGTGAAGGCCTTCGAAAAACCTGAAGGAGAAGGATCCGGGGATTCACTTGAACCCGTCTTCCGAAATTGGACGATCACCAAGGGCGTGGAAAAGCTCAAGGTCAGAGCGATCTATGTCAGCCAGACCTTTGGCACGGTCACCTTGCGGAGCGAAGCCGCTGGAAGAGAAAATTCATTCCCCATCTCATCCATTTCGAAAGAAGACAAAGAGTACATAAAACAGTACAAGTAGGGTTCCGTCTTCTTTCTCAACCGGAGCAGAACCGCCGTCAAAAGCGGTTCTGTTTTTATATGAAAAAAGCCCCTCCAAACGGAGAGGCTTTTAGCGTAGAAAACGAAGGAAACTATTTAGCGTCAGCCTTCTTTACGCAGCAAGGCTTCTTGCAATCTGCGCCACACTTCTTTGCATCCTTTTTCTTGGCGTCGCAAGCTTTTCCTTCTTTGTCGGTCTTGCATGCTGAACATGCCGCTTTTTTTCCGTCAGCTTTCTTGGCTTTGCATCCGCAGGTGTCGCATGCGAAAGCGGAAGATCCCGCCATAAACAACGCAATTGCCGCAATACTCATCATTCTTTTCATGGTATGACTCCTTAGTTTAGTTAACCACAATATGCACTACAGACCGAACTCGTCTGATTGCGTTCAAAATAGTACCAACTTAATCGTGTTTGTCACGTATAACTTAAACGCATATCCCGTGCGGCTTTCACCTCGTCGAGCCTACCGACGGGCGTGGTAATCGGTGCCTCATGCAATTTGTCCGGATCCGTCTTCGCGAGTTCAACCAGCTCCTCCATCACGCTCACGAAGTTATCGAGCACATCGCGGTCCTCACTTTCCGTCGGTTCAATCATGATGGCCTCCGGAACGCTAAGCGGGAAGTAGACTGTAGGCGGGTGAATATCCCGGTCAATCATGCCTTTGGCGAGATCGATGGTATGGACGCCATATTGAGTCAGGAAGCTGCCGGAAAAGACAAATTCATGCATGCAGCGTCCACGATCTTCCACCCCAAAGAGCGGGCGTAGTTTTTCCTGGAGATAGTTGGCATTAAGCACAGCGCGGTTGCTTGTTCCCAGCATGCCCTCGCGACCCAGCATTAAGAGGTAGATATACGCACGAGCAACGATGCCGAAGTTGCCATAGAATGGAGAAATATAACCGATGCTCTTAGGAGCGTCGTAGTTGAGCGAGTAGATTCCGTCTTCCGTCTTGGTGATACGTGAAATCGGAAGATAGGGGCGCAACTTGTCCACCACTCCAACCGGTCCCGATGCGGGACCGCCGCCGCCATGCGGCGTGGAAAACGATTTATGCAGGTTCAGGTGGCAAACATCGAACCCCATATCGCCCGGTTTGTACCGACCCATGATGGCGTTAAAGTTGGCACCGTCGTAATACATCAAGCCATCCACTTCATGGACTGCATCGCAGATTTCCTTAATCCGTGTGTTGAACACGCCCAGCGTATTTGGGCAGGTCAGCATGACTCCCGCCGTTTTATCGTTGAGCGCTGCCTTGAACAGGTCAAAGTCCATCATACCTTTATCATCCGATGGAATAGTCACCACCTTGTAGCCTGCCAACTGTGCACTGGCCGGATTGGTGCCGTGTGCGGAGTCGGGAATGATGATGTGGTCTTTATCGTTACCGCGATCCTTGTGATAGGCGGCCATCATCATCACGCCCGTCAACTCCCCGTGCGCTCCGGCCATAGGCTGGAGGGTAAACTCATCCAACCCTGTGATTTCGGAAAGCAAGTGCTCCATATTGTAGAGTAACCCCAGCGATCCCTGCGTCAATAACCCCCCCCCATGTAGCTGGGGCCACAGCGGATGAACGCCCGTCAGCTCCGGAATATTAGCCGCTGCTTCGCACGCTTTGGGATTGTACTTCATGGTGCAGGAGCCCAGTGGATAAAAATGGGTATCGATCGAAAAATTCAAGCGCGAGAGCGCAGTGAAATGTCGAACCACCTCGGCCTCCGAAACCTCCGGAAGTTCGGCAGGGGTGCTACGCAAAAACTCGGAAGAAATCTCTTTCGTTGACGAAAGCTTGATGGAGGACGTTGGAACCCCGGGGCGGCCGGGTGATGATTTTTCGTAAATTAGTTTCATAAGATGGTTTCCGTATTAAGTGGTTCAGGCTCCAGAAAACAGACAACTCTATGCAGTATGCAGTGCGCTCTCTAACTTTGCTGCCAGAATATCAATCTCTTCCTTCGTCCGTTTTTCGGTAAAGGCGAGCAGGAGGATGTTTTCCATTCCTTCGTAGTAACGACCCACAGGGAAGCCTGCGGCGATCCCTTGCTCGACGAGGGCACTGACGACTTCCGAGGCATTTTTTGGTAACCGTATGGCAAACTCATTAAAGTAAGGACGGTCAAACGCGGGCTCAATGCCTTCGATGGCGGTGAGCTTTTCCCATGCATAGTTTGCGCGATCCATGCACTGATTCCCGAGATCTATGAAACCCTCTTTGCCAACAAGCGAAAGATAAATGATGGCACGCAGGGCGCAAAGCTGCACGTTGGAACAAATGTTCGACGTCGCCTTTTCGCGGCGGATGTGTTGCTCGCGGGCC
>JAUXGY010000375.1 GCA_030621805.1 Kiritimatiellales bacterium
TAGGTGGCCATGAAGGCGAACGGGAATTCGGGGTCGCCCTTGTTTTCGGCCAGATGCAGTGTAACGCGTCCAACGCGCGACCACAGCGGGGCGTGTGATTCCAGAAAACCCGGAAGGCCGGATTCGTCCAACTGCTCGGTCGTCCAATCCACCAACCGTTTCCAAAGGTTGGAAAGCATCTCGGGCGAGAGGTATTCCGCGCCGCGCATCGGCGGGGCGTTCAGCACCAGCGCCGCCAGTTCGGCGGCCGAAGGCGGCGGAACCGCAAGTGTTTCACCTTCGGGAATATGGCAAAGGGCACGCAGAAAAAGGCAGCCAAAACTTTTCCAATATGCGACGGAAGAGTCGGTCTCGACCTGGAGTTTTTGTCCGGCAAGCGCCAGCAGCCCCGCCGCCTCGGATTCTGCGAATGCCGTCCGCTTAGGGTCGCGGCAAACCACAATTCCGTGTGGAGTAAGTTCGAGGGAACGGGTGTTCATTTGCGAAGCAGGAAGGTGGCGGTTTCGTAGGTGGCGTAGACGCCTCCGGCGGAGGTATAGGTTTCCTGATAGTCGGCAACAAGGTGGCTGAGTTCGGTGCGGGTGAGGGGCGTATTGCCCGAACTCACTTTGCCTCCCGTGACACCCTGTTCGTGGATTGCACGGAGGAACGTCTTGGCATCGGGATAGATGATTTCTTCTTCACTATGTTTCCGGCGTTCGAGGGAAAATCCGGACGACTGGAGACAGGCTTTGGTTTCTTCGTAGGTTGGCAGGGCAATCGAGGGAATTTTTTCCGGGGCAATTTCCGTACGCAGCTCGTGTAGCTCTTTCAGGGTGCCCCGCAACATCATGCCGAGGGCGAAGGTGCCACCGGGTTCCAGAGATTGGAAAATATTTGCACAGGTTGCCCGGAGGTCGCTCACCCAGTGGAGGGCCGAGCTAGAAACGATTAGCGGGTAGCGGTCGTCGTTCCAAAAGATCTGTGCGTCATCCACAATCCAGTTGATCTGGGGGAAACGACTGAACTTTACGCGGCAGTGGGCGATCATTTTTTCGGCCACATCGACCGCATCGATCCTCACTTCTGGAAACCGTTCGGTGAGCAGGCGGGTTAGCAGTCCGGTGCCGGATCCAAGTTCGAGGATCTGTTCCGGATCGGTTTCCGACAGCATGGAAACCACCGATTGCGCCAGCGCTAGTTGGGGGTGCGCGTGGCGGTCATAGGTCTCGGCTGCGGCTGAAAATCGTTTTCCGATCATGGTAAAGTTATCCAAAAATTCGCCGCGCAGACTGCGCGATTTTTGGTGGGGATGCAACTATAGGAAACGCGAGATTTCGTTCATCACTTCGGCGAAGCGGTGGGCAGGCAGGGCATGGCCGCCGGGGTGATAGACCTTCAGTTGGCTATCCGGCAGATGGGCATGTAGCCATTCGGACGCGGTCGGAGGGATGATTCGATCGTCGGAGCCGTGTAGTAGCAGGACGGGGATTTCGAGGGAGGGAATTTTCTGACGAACGTCTGAGTTCAACAGATATTCGAGTCCTTCGATCAGTTCGCTGAGTGCCGCTTCGTCATAACGGAACTGGAAGCTCCGTCTACGTTGCTGATGCGGGAAGTGGACGTTCTTAAAAAATGCTTCGAGGACGGGTTCGGGGTTGCGCTTAAGCTGGAGGATCATGCGGCGGAGGATTTTTTTGGGTGTGCCGCAGTCGTATCCCTCGCTCGCACAAAACTTGGCGGTGGAGGAAATGAGCACCAGTTTCTTGCACCGTTCAGGAAGCAGTTCTATGGCCAGCAGCCCACCCATTGAGCCGGTGATGATGAAGTCAACCGAGGGGATCTTTTGGTCGTTTAGCACCTGCGAGCCGGTGAGGAGTTGAACCTCGAAATGATCTGCAAGCTTCTCGCCCATCGGTTTGATGGCATCCAAGCCATGTGCCCAACCTGAAATAATTAATACGGTCGGCTTCATGCGTTTTTTACCGTTTCAATAATTTGTTCGGCGGCACGGTCAAGGTCGTCGACGTGGTGGGCGAGGGTGATGGAGAGTCGGAGGCGGGCGGAGCCTGCGGGGACCGTGGGAGGGCGGATGGCGGAAGCAATGATGCCCTGATCGCGGAGCTTTCGAGAAATAGAAACAGCTTTGTCGTTTTCGCCCATCACGATCGGGATGATCTGGCTCTGGCTTTGCAGGGTGTCGAGGTCGGCGGCGTGGAGGAGCGATCGGAAATAGTCGGCGTTGGCTTGCAGGATTGCGCCGAGCCTGGGGCTGGATTCAAGGACATCCATGATCCCGAGCGCGGCGCCGATGCTGGCGGGCGGCGGGGCGGTGGTATAGATGAAGGCGCGCGCGGAGCTGACGAGCAGATTGCGCAAGTTTTTGGAGCAGGCGACGAACCCGCCGTAGCCCGCCATCGCTTTGCTCATGGTGCCCATGGAAACGGTGACGGAGTTTTCGAGCCCGAGTTCTCGGATGAGCCCTGCACCGTTGGGGCCGAAGGTGCCGGAGGCGTGCGCTTCATCGACCATCAGCATCGCGCTATGTTTTTCTGCCACCGCGGAAATTTC
>JAUXGY010000203.1 GCA_030621805.1 Kiritimatiellales bacterium
CCAAACCGAGAGGCGGTTACCTGGCAACAAGAAGGATATCAAAGCAGTCCGTAAGATGGTTGGGCACTGGTTCCGTGTCCGGGCTGAGGATGTCTTTGCCAAACTCCTGCGAGCCTGCATGAAGATCGCCTCCCGGCACGATATACCGGTGATCTCACTGCGGAAGGTGTGCACTCGCGGGGGGAGCTGTAACAGCAAAGGGGGTGTGATGCTGAACCTCAACCTCATCCAGGCGCCCGTCCACTGCATCGACTATGTCATCATGCACGAGCTCTCCGCCACCTCAAGCACCATAATCACTCCCCGGTCTTTTACCGGCTGCTATCCCGCTGCGTGCAAACTGGAAGAAGCGAAAAACTATCATCGACAAGATCGCCCTCCCACGTACCTGAGCGAGGCTTGTGGTATTTCAGTGGTACTTCGAGGCATTAGACTGATACCTCAGAAGCGATCTAACAGCATCACTTTCGAACAGGGGAAGATACCCCTCACTCCATAAACCTTATATATATAGGGTTTTTACTAGGAAAAAGAGTGGTGGGCCTGGAGGGACTTGAACCCCCGACCAAGAGATTATGAGTCTCCTGCTCTGACCAACTGAGCTACAGGCCCGTAGCGTGCTGAAAAGCGGACGGTAGAAATACAGGAATCCTTCTCACGAAGGCAAGGGGGATTTGGGTTTTGTTTCTCAGGTGCCGGAAAACAAAAAGCGGCCCCGTGAAAGAGGCCGCTTTTTCAACTTCCGCATTAAGCGATTCTAGTAGCTGTCGGAACGGACGGCGGCAGGAATTGCCTTCTTCACGGCCGAGGCGTTCGGATCAATCTTCCCGACCACATTACCATCGCGGTCGAACAGGGTTTTCGGGCCCATTTCGCGGATGAAGGCAATGCCCTTTTCCTTGATCACACGTCCGGAACGGGTATCGATGATCTTTCCATCCTTGTCGGTAACCACAACCAGATAGGTTTCATAGGTGCCCCCGACGTTAATGTTTCCATCCGTCCTGGGAAGTGCATACATCTGGCTCTTGAACTCGAAGGTGTTGTCATTTTCCTTGGTAAAGTTAAACTCCTTTTTAACGACGTCGATGATGCCATAGTAGCCCGTATGGATCTGCTTGCCAATTACGTATAACTCGATGTTCAGCGGATCGGTATAGGCTTGCCCGCCGGACTTACGAACCTTGACCCGAACCTGCACGTTCTCCACTCTGGCATTGCCGTCGTCGCCGGCTCCGATTTGCTTGGTGCTTCGTTTAGTGGAAACATCGATATCCACTTTCAAAGGGAACTGGGCCTCCGCCGCAACAACAGCCCCCATTACCACCGCACTCAATAAACCTTTCGATACTCCATTCATAACACACCTCCGTTTAGTTGTTATAGCTACTCGTATAGAAGATTAGTGGAATTCAAGCAATATAATAAACCCTTCTATCCTGCATCCGGAAGATCCGGGTCATCCTTCGGTTTTGTACTCGGAGGGAGCCAAGCCTTGATCTTTTTCATGCGGACCCCCCAGTGGCGGGCAAATCCGTGGTTTGAGCGGTAGAGGTCGATATGATGGCCCTTGATGGCACCTCCGGTATCTTCAACACGCCCGTAGCCATAGCCGGGAATATGCATGATGGTGCCGTATGGGAAAATGGAGGTGTCGGCCGCGATCGTGCCGGGCCGCGCCAGGGAACCCGACGAGGTGATTCCGACCTGTTTTAGACGGAAGGAAAAGGTTCCGGTTTTTTGGTAGGGAATGAATAAGAACCATTTATAGCTGCAACACCGCCGGCAGTGGCAATAGGATGTGGTCTTCATTTCGACCACAACCGGCTCCGCCCCCTTGGGCGGGCGGATATGCTTGGGGAAATAAAACCTGCTTTCCTGCACTCCCCAAATCAATGCGATGAAAGCGAGTGCCGTCAGCCACCTAGGCCTACTTTGTTTTCGTCGTCTCGCCATACCCTGTCAGGATCTATCGGGCGTTAAGCTGTTTGCGGAGCGCCTTGAGATCGCGCTCAGCCAAACGGACCTCAACCTTGGCATCCTCAATCGTGGATAAATCCGGGTCCTGATCTATAAGGCTCTGGTAGTAAGGCGTCATCTCCTCGTTGCTTAAGGTCTCCTTAGCGACTAAAACGGAAAGCCAAGCCGAGGCGTGCCGATACTTTGGGTTTTCGTCCTGTGCGGTTTGCGTAGCATATTCCTTGGCCTTTGGATAATCGCGAGAGACCAGCGCCATGAGTCCTTTATAGTTCACCTCGCCATATTCGGCCTTGAGATCACGGTCTTTGCTGGAGCCATGCACCGCGCCCATCGTGGCTCCCGTAGCCCCGCCAACCACGGCTCCCTGAGCTGCCCGCTCGACGGGGTTCCCGCTGAACAACCCCCAAAAGAACCCAGAAACCGCGCCGCCGAGCGCACCATAGGCCGCGCCCTTCTTCGCCTCCTCCCCCGCCGCCGACTTGGATTTACACCCTGCTGCCAACATAGAGGCCAAAACAAGAATTCCTGCAATATGTACCGTTCGATTTGTCATATCATCACCTTTCCTAAAGAGATTCGATACTAAGCCGATGGCACGCAAAGTAAAGCGCTTCCACTCTTTTCCAGCTTCTTCCTCGAAAAAACGGGGCGAACCGCTTGAAGGCGGTGGGGTGAATTGCTAGATTTTGTGGGCTTTGAGGGGAAACACATCCATATCTTGTGGTTTTAGAGGGTTTTAGACAAATGGCGGCAAAGAAGAAGCACGAATATACCGAAGATAAGATCAAGACGCTCTCGTCGCTCGAACATATTCGCCTGCGGACCGGCATGTATATTGGACGCACCGGCACCGGCGCGCACTACGACGACGGCATCTATATCCTCGTGAAAGAGGTGATCGACAACGGCATCGACGAGTTCATCATGGGCCACGGCACCCGAATCGATGTCTCCATCGAAGACGACATGGTAACCATCCGCGACTATGGCCGTGGCATTCCGCTCGGCAAAGTCGTCGATTGCGTTTCCAAAATTAATACCGGCGCCAAGTACAACGATGATGTCTTCCAGTTCAGCGTCGGCCTCAACGGGGTCGGCACCAAGGCCGTCAACGCCCTTTCGACTTACTTCCTCGTCCGCTCCTACCGCGACGGAAAGTTTGTGGAAGCGGAGTTCGAGCAGGGCAACCTCGTCCGCGAAGAAAAAGGCAAGACCGACGAGCCCAACGGTACGTTCGTCGCCTTCTGCCCCGATCCCGACATCTTCAAAAAGTTCGCATTCAACCCCGACCACCTCGCGCGGCGGCTGCGCTTCTACGCCTACCTCAACGCCAAGCTGAAAATCTGCTTTAACGGCGAAACCTTCCACTGCAAAGGCGGCCTGCTCGATCTCATCCGCGACGAGAGCCAATACGAGAAAATCTACCCCCCATTCCAATATTCAGATAAAATGCTCGAAGTCGCCTTCACCCACACCAACCGCTTTTCCGAGGAATACTACTCCTTCGTCAACGGCCAATACACCGCCGACGGCGGCACACACCTTTCCGCCTTCCGCGAGGCGCTACTACGCGGCGTCAACGACTTCGCCAACAAAAAATTCTCCGGCGACGACGTCCGCGAAGGGGTACTCGGCGCTGTCGCCATCCGCCTGAAGGAACCCATCTTCGAGAGCCAAACCAAAAACAAACTCGGCAACACCGAAATCCGTTCCGACCTCGTTGCCAAGATCTCGCAGGTCGTCGCCGATCTGCTGCACCGCAACCCCGTGGAGGCGAAAAAACTGGTCGGCAAAATCGAAGAGACGCAACGGCTGCGCAAAGAACTCAACTCGGTCAAGAAGCTGGCGCGCGACCGATCGAAATCCATCTCCATCCGCATCCCGCAACTCAAAGACTGCAAGAACCACTTTAACCGCGAAAAGCAAAAGCACCTCGAAACCCAGATCTTCATCACCGAGGGCCAGTCCGCCGCCGGCTCGATCGTTAGTTGCCGCAACGCTAGCAATCAGGCCATCTACACCCTCAAAGGCAAGCCGCTCAACGTCTGCGACCTTAAGCGCGACGCACTCTACAAAAACGTCGAGATCTACAACCTTATGCGCGGCCTCAACATCGAGGAAAACCTCGACAACCTGCGCTACAACAACGTCATTCTCGCCACCGACGCCGACGTCGATGGCCTCCACATCCGTAACCTCATGATCACCTTCTTCCTGCGCTTCTTCGAATCGCTCGTGAAGGAAGGCCACTTGAAAATCCTCGAAACCCCGCTCTTCCGCGTCCGCAACAAAAAGACCACGATCTACTGCTACTCCGATGCCGAGCGCGAAAAAGCCCTCAACAAAATCGGGCGCGGCGCAGAGATCACCCGCTTCAAAGGACTCGGGGAGATTTCGCCGAAGGAGTTCAAAGCGTTCATTAGCGAAAAAGGCATCCGCCTCACGCAAGTCTCCATCGAAGGCGACCA
>JAUXGY010000304.1 GCA_030621805.1 Kiritimatiellales bacterium
TGGGTAAGTGCATCGCCCTTAAGCTGATCTTCAGAACCGGCAAGCCAACATTCGATGGGCCATCCATCTTCGTGGAGGGCGTGGGCAGCTACGAATGCGTCGCCTCCATTATTGCCGCATCCGGCGATAAAAAGTACGGGGGAGTCGATAAGCTGGTGATTACCAGCCAGAGTTCGTATAGCATCGGCCAGCCCTTCGCCCGCCGTAAGCATTAACTCCACACCGGAAATGCCGGACGCCATGGTGCGACGGTCGAGCTCGCGCATTACACTGGAGGGAACGATTTTCACAAGTCACGCCTCACGTTTCAATCGTCACCCATTGTATTCTCGCATGCCCACGAGCATTTCCTTCACAGAAATCTCCAGACCGTGGAAGACGGCTCGACAGACAATGCTGTGGCCGATGTTGAGCGTATCGAGGTGAGGAATACAGAAGATGCCCCCGAGGTTTTCAATATTGATGCCGTGGCCGGCATTCACCTTGAGACCCAACGAAAAAGCAAAATCAGCGGCATTAATGAGATTTTCCAGACATACCGGAAGATCGTTGGGCTCGGCATCGCAGTAGCTTCCGGTGTGAAGTTCAACCACCGGAGCCCCTATTTCTTTGCAGGCGGCAATGGTTTCATGGTCGGCATCGACGAATAGACTGACCTCGATTCCAGCCTCGGTAAGGCACTCAATGGTCGGTTTGAGAGCATCATAATGGGAAACCACATCGAGTCCGCCCTCGGTGGTAAGCTCCTGCCGCTTTTCGGGCACGATGCAGACCTCGGCGGGTTTCACATTCAAGGCGATCTCGATGATGGACTCGACGTTGGCCATTTCGAGATTGAGCGGAAGGGGCTGTAGCTCCTTGAGCCGGAAGATGTCATCGTCCTGGATATGGCGGCGGTCTTCGCGCAGGTGAGCGGTGATGCCGTGGGCTCCGGCGCGGGCGCAGAGAATGGCCGCGTCAAGTGGATCAGGATATACGGTTCCTCGCGCCTGGCGCAGGGTGGCCACGTGGTCGATGTTTACGCCTAGTTTCATGGTTTTCTCCTCCGAGGAAATGCAATTAAGAATTATAACTCCCTCATTCTCCCCTATGCCTGTATGGATTTGATACTCTTCATGGGTTTCGACGGCATGGTATCATGGATTTTGGGATCGTAAACCGCATAAGCACGAATATCATTGGCCCGGCTATAGTCGAGAACCTTTTGCCCGGCCGCGTAGAGGGTATGGAGATTGCGGCCATGTTCGGGATATGCCGCTACACCGAGGGTGATGCTAACCTTTAATTTTTTATTCCCAGACGTGATCTGGGATTGCTGAATGAGTGTGCTAATGCGCTTTCCGATGATCTCTGCGTTGTCCAGCGACGCCTGCACCAGCGCCAAAAATGCATATTTTTCGTGCCGTCCAATCAGGTCATCCGCTCGAAGACATTCCTGCAGAATTCTGCTCACGCCAACCAGCACGTCGTCAGCCGCCTCTTGGCCATGGAAACGGGTAATGTGCTCAATGTTATTCACCCCAATACAAAACAGAGCCGCCTTTTTCTTTTTCTGCCGTATGTCGCTCATCAGGCGCTGCATGTAGGCGGATACTGCCGAAGGTTTAAGCACTCCGGTAAGCTCGTCAAGCATGCCCCTTTTTCGGCGTTGTCGGCGGGTCTTGAGTTCGGGTTCTTCAATGGAGTTCTCGTCAACATTGGATTCATCAACCGGAACTTTGTCTAGTTCTTCAGCGGTATCCTCGTCGTCCTCCTCCATAATTTCCGGAAGGACGATCGGGTATTCGGCACTGGATTGAACAAGAGCTTCGGTAGCCACGTCAATCAACAGTTTTCCACTCAACCCGTGCGCGGGATATGAGGCAATTCCCACCCTGAGCGTATCTTCACCGGGATCGGGAAGGAGATCGGGCATCGCATCGGTGACTCGTTTGAGAATAGCCTCCGCATCCTCCGGCTCGGCTTCCATCAACAGGGCAATGGTGTGTTGGTCGTAGATGCAGGTGATGTCGTCTTTCCGTGCCGCCGCCTTAATGGAGGCGGTCACGACGGAATCCATCCGGATCTCCTGCGAGGCAGAGTTCACCCGAATGAGGGAAAGGGAAAACGAGGTGTTACGGCGCGCGCACCCGGCAAGAAACCTGGCAAGCTGGACCCGCAGGATATCGAGAGGAACTGCACCCATCTCTTCCGGGCTGGATGTTTCCGCCTGTTCAACAATGTGCAGAAAACGGTAGTAGCTGGAAACCATCGTGATCACCACAAATGAAACGATCACCGCACCCACCATACCCAATGCACCGGGAAGCAGGTCGGACAAAAGCGCGAGCGTGGGGAAGAAGGGTTGCATAAAAAAACTAGGTGCAGCGAAATGCTGCACCTTTCAAGGTACCGAGGTTAGTAGATGGCAAATACGCCGCGACGGTTCTGGCGCCAGGCCCCTTCGTCGTGTCCCATGTTTTCAGGCATCTCTTCGCCAAGGCTTTTGGTTTGAACGGCGGATGGGTCGACACCGAGATTGATGAGATAGTCGCGGACCGCCAATGCACGGCGTTCGCCCAGTGCGAGGTTGTACTCGCGGCTGCCGCGCTCATCGCCATGCCCCTCGACAATCACCCCGCCAGAGCGATTCTTTTTCAGGTATTTTGCAACCGCTTCGACCTTGCTGGACTCTTCGGGATTTACCTGCGAGCTGTCATAGGCAAACATAACGGGAGCGAACATGCTGCGATCGCCATCCACCGGCAATCCGGAAGGATCGTTCAACGCAATATCACCATCTAGGATTTCACCCCCATAAAGTCCGCTATCATCGCCATACATGCCCGCCTTTGGCTTCGATTTACAACCACTGATCACCGTTACAGATGCGGCTAAAACCGCGAAAAACATAAATTTGTATACCTTTTTATTCATAATGCCCCGCCTTGCGTTTTTTATGGTGAACAGGCCGGAGAATACCAATTAACCGACCCAGTAAGTAAAGCTACAGGAGAATCTTTCAACGTGTCAAGAAGGTAGATGGAGGAACGGTAGCTCGCCGTGCGCGAGCAGACGATATGGCGCCCGTCCGGCGCCCAGCTCGGATCCTCGTAGTCTGCCCAATTCGGCTCGAGCACCCGCAATGATTTAGCCACCGGATGGGCCACGGCGATACGATACCGCCCGCCGATCCGGCTGCTGA
>JAUXGY010000111.1 GCA_030621805.1 Kiritimatiellales bacterium
AGCTGAATTGAGGCGCTCAACAAGATCTTCTGACGAGGTCTTCCGCTCCACCGTTCCGCCCGCATAATAGACGGGAAGAATAAAAACCGAACCGCCGTTTTTCCCCCAGTGGTCGGTAAATGTGGTTGCAAAACCCTCCAATCCCTGGGCCAGTGGCGTAAAGCCATGCGGTCGCCAAAAGGCGTGCACGGTTCCAAATTTTTCAGAAACGGCGGAGAGGGCGGCAGCAATCTTAGCGGGGTTGTGGGCATAGTCATCGATGACCGTGATGCCTTCAATGTTACCCGCAATCTCAATCCGTCGTTCAATTCCCTTAAACTGCATAATGGCATCACGCACCCGTCCCATATCCATTCCCAGCTCATTGCAAAGACGTGTGGCGCACAGCGCGTTCTCTAGATTGTGCTTTCCAAGCATTGGAACCACAACATCCTCAGGGTTGGAATCAGACGGCCCCCTAATGGTGGTTCCTGAGGTTTGGGATTCGAACTGATTGAACATATGGTTTAGTTCGTCGAGTTCATAATGGTCTTTGGAAATATTGGTGATGATGGAATGCGCGGGGTGGAAGTGGAGAAATGATCTGTCCGATTCATCGGCCTCGATGATCCAGAGGTTGGATTGGCCTTTGCGCACATTGCCGAGGATTGGAGGGTTTTTCCAATTCAACACAGCGGCCCCGTTGTAGACCGACGGATCTTTTCCGAGGGATTCAAAGATCCATCCAAGCAATCCGGCGGTGGTGGTCTTTCCGGCGGTACCGGCAACGGCGATCAGCTCTTCATCGCCGATTAATTCCTTGAGAAATTCAGCCCGATGGAGCAGGGGAATACCTTGTTTTTTGGCTTTGAGCAGATCGGGGTTGTCGGATTCAATGGCGGTGCTGTAGACCACGTGCGAAGTTTCATGAGTGATGCCGGAGCCATCCTGCGGAACGATACGGATGTCAAGATGCTCCAAGGCATGGAACAGTTCAGAGTTGGGCGTATAGGCACGGTCGGAACCAGAGACGGTATCGTTAGAAAGGGCGGCAAGCTGGGCGAGGCCGTTCATGCCGACCCCGCCAATGCCGATAAAGTGGATGGTGCGCATGGGGGGCTATTCAGTTCCCGCTTCTTCCATTAATTCCAGAATATCGCTCGTCTCTGATGAAGTATTGGGTTGTAGATCTTCTGTATCAACAGCGTCAGCGGCATCCGCATCGGCATCTGGTTTTGGGCGGAATCGAAGAGGGCTATCCGACCAACCCTTCTTCGGCCAATCCTCTGGCTGCATGTCGCTCGCATCGTAGCGTCGTTCGGTTTCTGCAACCGCCTCCTTTCCGTTCGTCAGTACATAAGGCGTCATGAGGACGATCAGTTCGGTTTGCCTCTCTTTCTTATTGACGCTACTGAAGAGATAGCGGCCGATTAGGGGTATGTCGCCTAGGATCGGAATCTTGCTCACAGAATCGCGCATTTCGGTATTAATAAGGCCTCCCAAGGCGATGGTGCCACGATCCGGAACGGCGATCGTAGCCTCGAACTCACGTTGAAAAATAACTGGAACAAGATTTCCGTCAATCGTGATTTCATCGCCGACTTGGTCGGCTTTCTGGAGAATTTCCATGATCACGACCCGCTGTGGATTGACTCGAGGTGTAACGGTGAGCTGAATGCCGATATCCTTGTATTCATAGTTTGAACTTTGAGTTCCGGAACTGTTTGCAAAGGACGAGGTTGAGGTCACTACCGGACGTTGCTCCCCGATGCTTAATCGGGCTTCGGTGTTGTCGGTCGTCATGATAACCGGGGTGGAGAGCAGGCGGACATTGCTGTCGCTGGCGGAGAGTTTGACCGCTAGCTGAGAGTCGATCCCGGCTAAATTTTGGTAGTAGGTTAGTGCACCTGATGCCACGTTCCCAACCACATTGGTGACGAGGCCAGCCCCATCCCATGATCCGACTTTGTCCAGCCCCTGACTTTTATACAGCCATTGGATGCCATGTTCGAGTTCATCCCCTAAGGTGACCTCAAAAATTGCAGCTTCGATCATGACCTGCTCCAGCATGATATCGAGGCTGGAAATCACATTCTTAATGACGGCGATATCGGATTTTTCTCCCATCAGAAGAATGGAGTTAGAACGTTGATCGGCAAGTATCTTTGTATTTTCAGAAAGTTTCGAGAGGCTTTGAAGTGCGCCTGTTGTTGCATTGGGTCTAACTTGCCTTGATGAGCTGGAGGGTCGCTGCGAAGTACTTCGTGAGTTGCTGCTCCGTGAGCTGCTTCCACTCGATGTGCTTTTTGAGCCTTGGGCGGCGCCGACAAGTTCGTTCAGGGTGCCGGAAAGCTCTTCAGCATCGGCATATTCGAGATTGATGACCTCGAAGGAAATGGCGGGTTCGACTTCAACGTCGAACACTTCGATTATTTTGTCGAAGAACGCGAAATTTTCCTCCTGTGAGAAAATCAGGATAACGTTGGTGCGTTCGTCGGCCATGACTTTGACGCTGCCTTGGATAATAACGGACGAGGCCGCACCGGTTTGAGAGATCGAAGCTTGGGTGGGAGAGCCGGGACGGGTGGTGCGCGCCCGAATTACACCCGGTGGGGTGCGGACGTTTGGTGAGGAGGATCTTGAGGGTGATGCGCCGCTTGCCTTTTTTTGGTCAGCCTGTGCCATGGCAACAATTTCGTTCAGTTTGGCAGCAATCTCGGTGGCATCTGCATATTTGATGTGGTAGATGCGCGGTTCAATACGTGCAGTCGCCTTGTCGAGGAATTCGATCATTTCCCGGATACGTATAATATTGGCTTCGGTGTCGGTAATCATGAGGCTGTTGCTGCTTTGCAGAGCCAGAATTTTCCCATAGGCATGCATCAGTTGCCGCACGGCATTTTCAACCTCTTGGATTTCCGCATACTCGAGTGGGATGATTTGTGTGACCAGCCGATCGGTTCCGGCATATTCATGGATCGGATCAAGGTTGACATCACCGCCATGGCCGACAAGATCAGGGGCATTGGCTAGAACGACTTTTATGAATTTTTCGCCCATGGGTACAAGGGCAATGTTGTTCATTCCAAGGATGGCTTCGATGACCTCGATGGATTCCTGCGTGGTGAGCCTGTCGGCCTTAATGGTGATGGTGGCTTTGACGGTATCGTTTTTCAGGTAGAATTGTCCGGTCCACGAGCAGTATTGGGACATAACGAGGTCGAGGTCGGCTTGTTCAAACTTAAAGGACTGGAGCTTTTCCTCCTTTACGGGCGCGGGTGCCGCCAAACGGGGTGCGGCGGGGGCGGTTGGAACTGCAGGGGCTACAACCGGCGGGGGTTGGTTGGTCGGGGACTGGGCGGCTACTTGGAGCAACAGAACCGATGAAAGGAGAGTCGCGTAAGTCGGCAGTGGCATATGTCTGTATTTCATAGCAGTGAATAACCCCGTGGTTGTCGATTTATTGCAGTGCAGTCTAGTTTTCTTCACAAAGAAAGCAAGGCGGGAAGATATGAAGATCAGCATAAAAAAAACCGTCCCGAAGTCCGGAACGGTTTTTCCTGCGGCAGAACCGCTACCTCTGGTAGAGCGGGCGCTGCTGGTATGTGGTGTGCAGTAGCTCGTGTGCCTTATGGCTGAGAGGTTCGCCGAGAAACTCCTCGTAGACCCGGGTGATTTCCGGGTTGTGGTGCGAACAGCGCAACTTGCTCTTTTCATCATCCGTGTAGATGCCGCGTGTACGGAGTGCACGGATTTCGTCGGTCGCGCCGTGGGGCTGTCCACCGCCGCCGATGCAACCGCCGCGGCACGCCATGACTTCGATGAAGTGGTAGGGGAGTTCTTCGCCCTTGTCGCGTGCTTCGCGAACTTGGTCGATGACCGCCTGGCAGTTGCCCATCTGGTGGGCAACTGCGATACGAACCTTGGTTCCCTTAATATCGATCTCGGCCGACTTGACCCCTTCCATTCCCCGGACCGCTTCGAACTCAACTTGTTCGAGATCTTCCTTGGTGATGAGGTAGTAGGCCGAACGTAGCGCCGCCTCCATCACGCCACCGGTCACCCCGAAGATCGTTCCGGCGCCGGTGTATTCGCCGAGGATGCTGTCGACTTCGGAGTCGGGCAGGTTGATGAAGTCGATCCCGGCCTGTTTGATCATACGGGCCAGTTCTCGGGTGGTGATGGAATAGTCGATGTCCTGATGACCCGAGGCGTACATCTCCTCGGAACGGGTGATCTCGTATTTCTTCGAGGTGCAGGGCATGACCGAAACCATGGTCATGTTTGCGGGATCGATGCCGGCCTTTTCCGCATAGTAGGTTTTCGACATGGAACCAAGCATGGATTGCGGCGACTTGGCTGTAGAGAAGTTTTCTGTGAAGTCCGGCGCAAACTTTTCCATGTAGTCCGTCCAGGACGGGCAGCAACTGGTGATCAGCGGCAAGGTGCCCCCCTCGGTAAAGCGCTTTACGAACTCGGAGCCTTCTTCAAGGATGGTGAGGTCGGCGGCCCAGTTGGTGTCGAATACCGCATCGAAGCCGAGGCGCCGGAGTGCGGTATATATTTTTCCGGTAACGATGGCTCCCGGTTCCATGCCGAAGGATTCGCCGAGGGCCACGCGGACCGCCGGAGCGATTTGCACGACGACGTGCTTGTCGTCTTTTTTAATTTCATTCCAGACGGCCTTGGTATCGTCCTTTTCGTAGATGGCTCCAACCGGGCAGTGTGCTGAACATTGACCGCATTTGATGCAGGGGCTCTCTTCGAGGGTGACATCCGCTGCCGGGGCGAGGCGTGTGCCATCACCGCGACCAATAAATTCCAGTGCGTGTACGCCTTGCATGTCTTGGCAGACCAAGACGCAACGTCCGCACTTTACACATTTTTCCGGATTTAGCACGATCGACGGGGTCGAGGTGTCGGGTTCGATTCGTTCAACCCGCTCTTCGAACGGAATTTCGCGGATGCCAAAGTCGGCGGAGAGATCCTGCAGTTCGCAGTTTCCGCTTCGGCCGCATTTCAGGCAATCGTTCGGGTGGGTGGAAAGGATGAGTTCCAGTACCGTGCGGCGCACTTCCACCACTTCCGGGTCGTGGGTGAGCACCTTCATGCCGGGGCCGATGGCCGTGGCGCAGGCCCGTAGCATTTTCGGTGAGCCTTCCACCTTCACGACGCAGATGCCGTAAGCGGCCCAGGCATCGAGGTCGTTGTGGTAGCAGAGTTTCGGAATTGTTACGCCGACCTGTTTGGCCGCGTCCAGAATGGTGGTTCCTTGTTCAACCTCTACAGGGATTCCATTGATTTCACATTCAATCATAGACATTTTATTTTCTCCATTATCCCTTGAGGATTGCGTCAAATTTACATTTATCGAAGCACTGTCCGCACTTGATGCATTGGTTTTGGTCGATCAGGTGAACGCCTTTGACCTCGCCACTGATGCAGTTCGTCGGGCAAACGCGTGCGCAGGCCGTGCAACCGATGCACTTTTCTTCGATAACGGTGTACGAGAGTAGATCCTTGCACTTGCCTGCCGGACACTTCTTATCGTTGATGTGCGCCAGATATTCGTCTTCGAAATAGTTCAAGGTCGACATGATCGGGTTGGGTGCCGTTTGGCCGAGGCCGCACAGCGAGGCCTTGCGCATGGCCTGCGCAAGTACCTTCAGCTGATCAAGGTCTTCCAGCGTACCTTGTCCTTTGGAGATCCGATCAAGAATGTTGTAGTTCGTGCGTCCGCCGATCCGGCAGGGGGCACACTTGCCGCAGGATTCATCCACCGTAAAATCAAGGTAGAACTTGGTCACATCAATCATGCAATCGTCTTCATCCATCACGATCATGCCGCCGGACCCCATCATCGAGCCGATGCTCTGGAGGCTTTCGTAGTCGATCGGGATATCGAGGAACTCCTCGGTGATCACGCCGCCGGAAGGTCCGCCGGTCTGAGCCGCCTTAAATTTTTTCCCGTTTGCGATTCCTCCACCGATATCGTAAATGATTTCGCGCAGCGTGGTGCCCATCGGTACTTCAATCAGGCCGGAGTTATTGATCTTGCCGGTCAGCGCAAACACCTTGGTGCCCTTGGTGGTTTTGGTGCCGATGCTGCTGAACCAAGCGCTTCCCTTCAGCAGAATCATCGGAATGTTCGCCCAGGTTTCAACGTTGTTGATTACGGTCGGCTTGCCCCAGAGTCCTTTAACGGCCGGGAAGGGAGGGCGAGGAATCGGCATGCCGCGCTTGCCCTCGATGGAGGCGATCAGGGCGGTTTCTTCGCCGCAGACAAAGGCACCGGCACCGAGGCGTAGCTCGATGTCGAAGCTAAACGGGGTTCCGAGAATATTTTCACCGAGCAGGCCATACTCGTGAGCTTGCTC
>JAUXGY010000455.1 GCA_030621805.1 Kiritimatiellales bacterium
CCTTCGGAAACAACAACCGGGGTGCTCAGGAAACCACGACTGCGTCGTCTATAAAGGAGAAAGGGTCACCTGCCCTTCATGCGACCTCCGCGAGTTCAAAGCCGTGCTAGCCGCCTCGACGGGTCCGGGACAGGCCACTCAAAAAAAGTAGCTTAGGCTTTCTCTTTATTTTGGCACGACTCGCAAAGGCCAAACACCACCACCCGGTGTGTACGTTCCGCGAAATTATGTTTCCGGCAAGCCTTCTCGACCAACCCTGCAATCGACTCGTCTGAAAACTCGATGAATTCACCGCACCCGTCGCAAATCATATGCTCATGGTTCGGGTGGTTGAAGGTGTGCTCATAGTGCGCATGCACATCAGTATCGCGAATCACGCGAACAAACCCCACCTCTTCCATCAACGCCAGCGTCCGGTAGACGGTTCCGCGGCTCACGTGGTTCGGCCCGCTGGAAAGCTCCGCTGCCAAATCATCTGCGCAGAAATGGTCGTGACGAGAAAACACCTGGGTGAGCACGATTTTCCGGGCCTGCGTAACCCGGGCCTGTTTCTTTTTTAGGAAATCCACAAACAGCGGCCACGCCTCATCGACCGACTGCCGTACTTCCGCCGCCATTTCCTGCGTTTCATTCATTTTGCTCATGCCAACGCCATTCCCTTCTTTGAATTGAATCTATATATAAACATATCCATGCCGTAACATTAAGCATGCAATCAATAAATTTGCTGTTAGATTCCCGCCTTTTGTGCAACACAGTATGGAAAACCAACTAAAGGAGAAAAATCATGGCACATGTAATTTCAAACGAATGTATTTCCTGTGGCGCCTGCGAACCCACCTGCCCGGTGGAAGCCATCAGCCAAGGCGACGACCAGTTCGTCATCGACGCCAATACCTGCACCGATTGCGGTGCATGCATCGAGTCCTGCCCAGTTGATGCAATTTCAGCCAGCTAGAACTGCAGGAAGCACGACAAAAAAAAGCGGCCCCATGGCCGCTTTTTTTATGCCTTTCCCATTTGCCGACTAGAGGTCGAGAACTATTGGGCGAGCAAAGGAATCCAATTCCCCGTGATTTTACGGCTCGTCCCGTCTTTTCCCCACTTGGCCACCAGAATGTTAACCTGCTCAAGCAACTTTGTGTTGCTCTTGCGTATGCCCCAGGCCAGCGGTTCGACATTCAGGACATCCGGGAACGCCACCAGATCGCTTTCGTTTACAGCAGAAAGCCACCAAACCATGGGCGCATCATGAATAAACATATCCACCTTTCCGCCCTTGAGGGCCTTGGTGGCGGCCGCGGTGGAGGAGAAGCTCTTCTTGTCGGAACGCGGAAAGCGCTGCATGACAAAAAACTCGCCGGTGGTTCCGCTCACGTAGCCAATGCGCCTGTTTTGGTTGACGATGGTGCTGGCAAGCAGACCAGAGGGATCATAGGAGTCGCGGCGGAAGAGTCCGCTTATGCCGGATTGCATGTAGGGCGTGGAAAAGTTGATGCGGATGCTGCGCGCGGCGGTGATCGTCATCCCAGACATAATGATGTCCGTCTTGTTTTGCTCAAGATAGTCGATCTGCTTATTCCATGGCACTTCAACAAATACGACCTTGCGGCCCAGTTCCGTGCCAAGCAGGTGAGCATAATCAGCCTCGATGCCAGAGATGATGCCACCTTGCTTAAAAACAACGGGTTGCGAGTTGGGCGAAACTCCAACGCGCAGAATGGAGGGGTCGGGTGCGACGCTCGATGTGATGCAACCGGAAACGAGGGCGACAAGGGCAAGTAAACCGATAAATTTCTTCATAATATGAACTCCTGAGTTAAGGGCGGAGTATTCCAACCCCCGGGAAGGGATGCAAGCACCCTATCTGTTTTCTAAAAACTATAG